>JANQFP010000157.1 GCA_028277795.1 Rhodospirillales bacterium | reverse complement strand
AAAACACAGCCTCAAGTCCAAACGCCACATCGCCGCATGGGACGACCAATTCCTCTACAACCTCATCACCGCATGAACACGTTCATTCGATTCCCCTGGCTGCGCCCCCCGGTCCCCTGGGCCCACCATCCGGCCGCACCGTCAGGCCAGATGGGGTGCCGCCATGTAGTCCTCGGATTGCATCTCCATCAGGCGCGATACGGTGCGTTGGAATTCGAAGGAGCCGTCCCCCGCCGGGTAAAGGTCCTCGGGCGGGGTGGCGGCCGAGCAGATGAGATTGACCTTGTGCTCATAAAGGGCGTCGATGAGCGTGACGAAACGCTTGGCCTCGTTGCGCTTGTTCGGTCCCATGCGCGGGATGCGCGACAGCACCAGGGTATTGTACTGGGTGGCCAGCTCCAGGTAGTCGGCGGCCCCCAGAGGGCGTTCGCACAGATTGGTGAACCCCGAGAAGGCGACCCCCTCCCCGGCCATCGGGATGTCGACCTTGCGCCCGTGCACCAGGATCTCGTCGGGCCCCACCTCGGCACCGGTGGTCAGGCGGCGGAAGTCCTTCTCCAGCTCGCGGTCGGTGTCCGGGCCGATGGGGGTCAGGTAGACCCGCATGGCGCGCAGGCATTCCAGCCGGTAGTCGGTGGCCCCGTTGAGGGCGAGCAGGTCGAGCTTCTCCTCGATGAGGTCGATGAAGGGCAGGAACAGCTCCCGCTGCAAACCGTCCTTGTAGAGGTCGCGCGGCGGCCGGTTGGAGGTGGCGACGACGACCACGCCCAGGCTGAACAGGCGGTCGAACAGGCGGCCCAGAATCATGGCGTCGGCGATGTCGTGCACCTGCAATTCGTCGAAGCACAGCAGGGCCGCCTGTTCGGCCAGACCCTCGGCCACCGCGTCGATGGGGTCGCCGGAAAGGTCGCGGCTCTTGCGCGCCCGGTTGAGGCGGGCATGGGCCTCTTGCATGAAGGCGTGGAAATGGACCCGTCGCTTGCGCTCCACCGGCGCCCAGCGGAAGAACATGTCCATCAGCATGGACTTGCCGCGCCCGACGCCACCGTACAGGTACAGGCCCTGGGGCGGGTCGGCCCGCCGCCGCCCGAGCCCGAAGCGGTCCTTCCAGCCTTTGCGGCCGGTGGACGGCTCGTAGCCGATCAGGGCGTGGTGCAGGCTCTCCAGCTTCTCCGCCGCCAGCTCCTGGTCGGTGTCGGACCGGAGCTCACCCGAGGCGAGGCGACTTCGATAATCGGCGAGGGGTCCCTGGGCCATGGTTCCGCAAGTCATGTTGCACTTGCGAACTACTCTAAAATTTTCGGCCGCCGATGTAAAGGGCGCGCCGAACGCCCCCGGCGCCCGTTCAACCTTGGATTGGACCGCCGCCCACCGCGGCCCCCAGCAGGGCCCGCAGCCGCTCCGCCTCCACCGGCTTGTGGAGCAGGCGGTAGCCGCGCCGCCGCGCGTCGCGCAGTCGATCGACGGCGGTGTCGCCGGTGATGATGATGCCGGGGATGTCCGTCTGCCAGCGATGGCGGATGCGTTCGATGGCCTCGGCGCCCCCGTCCTCGGCGGCCAGACGGTAGTCGGCGACGATGACGTCGGGCGGCGGATGGTCGGCCGGGAACTGGGCCAGGGCGGCCGCGGCCGACGGGGCCGCCACCACCCGGCAGTCCCATTTGCGCAGCGCCATGTCGAGTCCGTCGAGGACCGACGGCTCGTCCTCGATGACCACCACCAGACGGCCGGAGATGTCCGCCGGCGGCACCGTGTCCGCGGTGGCCGGCACGGCCGCGGCGGTGCCGTCGGACACCGGGGCCTCGATGGCGAACACCGATCCCTTGCCCGGGGTCGAGGTCACATGAACGGTGTGGCCGAGCAGCCGCGCCGTCCGCGACACGATGGCCAGGCCCAGGCCGAGGCCGCGGCTGCGGTCGCGGGCCGGGTTCTCGAGCTGCACGAACTCCTCGAAGATGTCGTCGAGGCGGTCGGCGGGGATGCCCGGGCCGGTATCGTGGACCTCGATGCGCACCCGGTCGCCGCGGCGCCGGCAGCCCACCAGGACCCGGCCCTCGCGGGTGTAGCGCACGGCGTTGGAGACCAGGTTGCGCACCATGTTCTCGGTGAGCGTGGGGTCGGAGTCGATGGCCACCCCGGTGGGGACGACGCGGAAACCCAAGCCCTTGCGCTCCGCCTGCTCGCGGAATTCGGTGGCGATGTGTTCCAGCAGGGCGCCCACCGGGACCTCGGCCATCTCGGCCACCACCATGCCGGCCTCCAGCTTGGAGACGTCGAGCAGGGCGTTGAGCAGGCCGCCCATGGCCTCCAGGGACTGGTCGATGCGTTCCATGATCTCCTTGTTCTCGGCCTTCTGGATGCGCCCGCCGAGGACATGGAGGAACAGACCTAGGGCCTGCAGCGGTTGGCGCAGGTCGTGGCTGGCCGCGGCCAGGAAGCGTGACTTGGCGCGGTTGGCCCGTTCCGCCTGCTCGATGCTGTCGCGCAGGCGCTCCTCGGCATGGCGGCGCTCGGCCACCTCCAGCTCCAGCTCCCGGGTGCGCTGGCCCATGCGCCGTTCGAGCTTGCGGTAGGCCTGGCGCAGGTTCTTCTCGGACTTGGCGTGGCGGGCCAATGCGTCTTCCAGGTCCGACAGGCGCCGGGCCACGCCGCGGGCCACCGTCCGCCGCCAGGCGATTGCGGCAACCGCCAGCACCACGGCCGCGCCGAGCGCCGCCCCCACCGCCAGCGGCCACACGGAGGCCGCGGCGCCCGTCTCGGCCGCCGCCAGGGACGGCCACACCGCGGTGGCGCAGACGCCCGCCGCCGTCCGGCGCCACCTTACGGCGACCGCCAGCGCCCGTCCCAGGTCGTCATCCGTATGTGGTTCCGGCACCGAGATCCCGGCGCGCGCCGCCTCCCTCCCCGGCCCTCCGCGGCCGGAGGGCGCGTGCCTGTGGCGGCAGGCTAACACGGGGGTTCGGGGCCGACAAACCCCGGGCCACGGACCCCGAAACGCAACCGCCGGGCGTCGGCCCGGCGGCATGCGAACGGCGTCTCGGACCCGTGTCCTCACTGGCGGCGGATGAGCGCGTCCTTGATCTCGGCGACGGCCAGCCCCGGGTTGAGGTTCTTGGGGCAGGTGCTGGTGCAGTTCATGATGGTGTGGCACCGGTACAGACGGAACGGATCGTTGAGGTCGTCGAGCCGCTCGCCCGTGTACTCGTCGCGGGAATCGGCGATCCAGCGGTAGGCCTGCAACAGGATGGCCGGGCCCAGGTAACGATCGCCATTCCACCAGTAGCTGGGGCAACTGGTCTGGCAGGAGAAGCACAGGATGCACTCCCACAGGCCGTCCAGCTTGGCCCGCTCGTCGGTGCTCTGGCGCCGCTCGCCGGCCGGCGGCGGCGTGTCCGACTGCAGCCACGGCTTGATGGAGGCGTACTGGGCATAGGGGATCGACAGGTCGGGCACCAGGTCCTTGACCACCGGCAGGTGGGGCAGGGGGTAGATCTTGATGTCGCCCCTGATGTCGTCGATGGCCTTGATGCAGGCCAGGGTGTTGGTGCCGTCGATGTTGAAGGCGCACGAGCCGCACACGCCTTCGCGGCACGAGCGGCGGAAGGCCAGCGTCGGATCGATCTCGTTCTTGATCTTGATCAGGCCGTCGAGAACCATCGGGCCGCAGCGGTCCAGGTCCACCTCGAAGGTGTCGAGCCGCGGATTGTCGCCGCTGTCCGGGTCGTAGCGGTAGATGATGAAGCGCTTGATCCGCGTGGCCTCGGGGGCGGCCTTGAAGGTCTTGCCCGGGCCCGGCTTGGAATTGGCGGGAAGGCTGAATTCGACCATCGATCGCTATCCTTCGCTTGTCAGTAGACGCGGGCCTGGGGCGGGATGTACTCCGCCTCGTCGGTCAGCGTGTAGTTGTGGACCGGGCGATAGGTGAGCTTGACCTTGCCCGCATCGTCGATCCAGGCCAGCGAGTGCTTCATCCAGGTCTCGTCGTCGCGCTCCGGGAAGTCCTCGCGCGCGTGGGCGCCACGGCTCTCCTTGCGCGCCTCGCCGGAGTAGAGGACCGCCTTGGAGCAGACCATCAGGTTCTCCAGCTCCAGGGACTCGACCAGGTCGGAGTTCCAGATCAGGGAGCGGTCGCTGAGCCCGATGTCGGCCATGGAATCCCAGATCTTGTCGATCTCCTTGCACCCCTCCTCGAGCACCGACTGATCGCGGAACACGGCGGCGTTGTTCTGCATGAGCCGCTGCATGTTGTCGCGGATGCGAGCCGTCGGCGACGAGCCGGAGGCGTTGCGCAGCTGGTCGAGCCGTGCCAGAGGCCGGTCGGCCGAGTCCTTGGGCAGCGGCCGATGGGGCGTGCCCGCCTTGATCAGCTCGGCGGCGCGCAGGGCGGCGGCGCGCCCGAACACGACGATGTCCAGGAGCGAATTGGTGCCCAGCCGGTTGGCGCCGTGCACCGACGCCGACGCGCATTCGCCGATGGCCATCAGGCCCGGGCACACGGCGTCCGGGTCCTCTTCGGTGGGGTTGAGGGCCTCGCCGTGGTAGTTGGTGGGCACGCCGCCCATGTTGTAGTGCACCGTCGGCAGGACCGGGATGGGCTCCTTGGTGGCGTCGACACCGGCGAAGATCTTGGCCGTCTCGGTGATCCCCGGCAGGCGCTGCCACAACACCTCACCACCCAGGTGCTCCAGGTGCAGCATGATGTGGTCGTCGTGCTCGCCGACGCCACGTCCCTCGCGGATCTCGATGGTCATCGAGCGGCTGACCACGTCGCGCGACGCCAGGTCCTTGGCGGTCGGGGCGTAGCGCTCCATGAAGCGTTCGCCCGCCGAATTGGTGAGGTAGCCGCCCTCGCCGCGGGCCCCCTCGGTGATCAGGCAGCCCGAGCCGTAGATGCCGGTGGGATGGAACTGCACGAACTCGTGGTCCTGCAGCGGCAGGCCGGCGCGGGCGACCATGCCGTTGCCGTCGCCGGTACAGGTGTGGGCCGACGTGCACGAGAAGTAGGACCGGCCGTAGCCGCCGGTGGCCAGCACCGTGGTGTGGGCGGTGAAGCGGTGGATGGAGCCGTCGTCCAGGTTCCAGGCGACGACGCCGCGGCAGGCGCCGTCGGCGTCCATGATCAGGTCGAGGGCGAAGAACTCGACGTAGAACTCGGCATTGTACTTCAGGCACTGCTGATAGAGGGTGTGCAGGATGGCGTGGCCCGTGCGGTCGGCGGCGGCACAGGCGCGCTGCACCGGCGCCTCGCCGTAGTTGCGCATGTGGCCGCCGAAGTGGCGCTGGTAGATCTTGCCTTCGGGCGTGCGGGAGAACGGCACGCCGAAGTGCTCGAGCTCCTGCACCGCGGGCACCGCCTGCCGGCACATGTATTCGATGGCGTCCTGGTCCCCGAGCCAGTCGGAGCCCTTGACGGTATCGAACATGTGCCATTCCCAATTGTCCTCGGCCATGTTGCCGAGGGCCGCGCCGACCCCGCCTTGGGCCGCCACCGTGTGGCTGCGCGTCGGGAAGACCTTGGTGATGCAGGCCGTCTTCAAGCCGACGGTGGCCATGCCCATGGTCGCCCTGAGGCCGGCGCCGCCGGCGCCGACGACCACGACGTCGTATTCGTGATCGATGATTTCGTATGCATTTGTGGCCATTGTCTTTTTCCCGATTCTAGCGGCCGAGTCCCACGTAGACGACGGCGAGGACGCAGGACGCCCCGAAAGCGAAGGCAAGGAACTTGACGATGATCAGCCACGTCACCTTGGCCGCTTCGCCACCGACGTAATCCTCAATGACCACCTGCAGGCCGAGTTGGGCGTGATGGAACAGGACCACCACCAGCAGGATCATCAGCAGGCCGTTGCCGAACTCGCCGATCCACGCCTGGAATGCCGCGTGGTCGGCGCCGACCATCGAGATCGCCACCATCACGAACCACAGGCACAGGGGCACCAGGGCCACCGCGGTGAGGCGCTGCACCCACCAGTGGCCGACCCCGTGCTTGGCCGAACCCAGACCGCGGGCGCGGCCGAGAGGCGAACGCATTTCCATCATCACGCACCTCCCGCCACCGAATAGGCGGCGATCCACGAGACCACGGTGAGGCCCAACGACACGACGACGACGGCGATGCCCGAAGCGCGCAGCTTGGGCAGCTCGAACCCCCAGCCGATATCCCAGGCCAGGTGCCGGATGCCGTTGCACAGGTGGTAGAACAGGCTGAATGTGAAGCCGAACAGGATCAGGCGCCCGAACCAGGAGGCGAGGAACGCCTGGGCTCGGGCGAAGGCGTCGGGGCCGTACGCGGCAGAGACCAGCCAATAGGTGAGCAGCAGCCCCCCGACGGCCAGGGCCACCCCGGTCAGCCGGTGGAGGATGGACAACACCGACGTGATCTGCGGGCGGTAGATCTGGAGATGGGGGGATAGCGGCCTGTTTCCGGGAGTCATGGGCAGACCCTCTAGAGCTTGCAGGACAGGGCGAAAACGAGCGCTTCGACAGAACCTAAAGGTTTACTCTTATTGCAGTGCAATGTCAATGTTCGCACCTGCAACAAATTCGCGCTGGAAGGGGCCGGAACGGCCTGTTTCGCCGGGCCCGGCCGCTCCTGCTCGTGGTGCGACCGAACGCGATGCCGCGACCGCACAAATTCGTGGTGGCGAGTCGCCCCTATTTTCACGCCGATCGGCGGCCGTCCATTGACGCCCAGCCAATAAGAAGGGGCTGTGGATAAAATTGTGGATAATTTGTGAGCGCCTTGTGAGCACACGGAAAAGTTATTCACAGAAAAATTGATATGGGAATTAAGTTTCTATTGCACGGTCCCGGGTCTCTTTTCATCATTGCGCCGCTACGCAAAGGCGTCTGTATGGCGAATTCTTGCGGTGGCGGGACGAATCCTTTGTAAATCGCTCTCGTTTGCAGGAAGACGCCAGCCCGGGGCGAAACCGGCGTTCCGCGTCGGCGGTTGCCCGGGGCACAGGGCCGGCACGGTCCGCCGAGGCTGCGGTCTCGCCAGGCAGTGCCGGCCGTCGGTGGCCCGCCTCGCCGGACCGGCGCGGCGAACCCCGTGCGGAGACCTGCGGCCGCCCCTGGAGGCCGGGCCCGGCTCCGCCTCGCGGCGTCGCGCCGACAGCGGCGGCAGCCGAATCGGCGTCGGCCCGCCGGGTTCGTCACCCGGGACGTGGGCACGGCCACCGGCGGAGGTCCGTGACGCGGCGTCCCGTCCTCGGGGCGCCGGCAGCGGACCCGGGCCGCCCCGAACCCTGGCCCGTCATTGCCCAGGGTGCGCCAGTGGGGACGGGTGGTGCGCAGCGAAGAGCCGCTTTTGCGGGGTTGGGGCCTGGCCGGCTCCAAGAGGCGTCAGGCGTGCCGCAGCAGCGGTGCGACGCGCAGGTGTCCCAGGACCTGCGTCCTGACGCCTCTTTTTTTGCCTGATACCGGCGCGCCTTTGAACCGAGAAGCGAAGCGCCATCATGGCGCGGCGGTATTACGCCGCCTTGCGCATGTAGGACTCGACCAGTTCCTCGGCGATCTGCACGGCATTGAGGGCCGCGCCCTTGCGCAGGTTGTCGGCGACGACCCACAGGTTGAGGCCGTTCTTGACCGTGGGGTCGCGGCGAATGCGGCTGACGTAGACAGGATCCTCGCCGGCGCACTCGGCCGGGGTGACGTAGCCCTCGTCGACCCGGTGGTCGATCACCACGATGCCGGGCGCCGCCCGCAGTGCCGTGCGGGCCTCGTCCTCGCCCAAGGGACGGGCGAACTCGATGTTGATGGCCTCGGCGTGGCCGATGAACACCGGCACCCGCACGCAGGTGGCGGTGACCTGGATGTCGGGGTCGAGAATCTTCTTGGTCTCGGCCACCATCTTCCATTCCTCCTTGGTCGAGCCGTCCTCCATGAAGACGTCGATGTGGGGAATGGCGTTGAAGGCGATCTGCTTGGTGAACGTCGCCTGATGGCTGGCCACCGGCTCGTTCACGTAGATGCCGCGGGTCTGGTTGAACAGCTCGTCCATGGCCGACTTGCCGGCCCCGGAGGTGGACTGGTAGGTGGCCACCACCACGCGCTTGATGCGGGCCAGGTCATGCAGGGGCTTCAGCGCCACCAGCATCTGGATGGTCGAGCAGTTGGGATTGGCGATGATGTTGCGCTTGGTGTAGCCGGCGATGGCATGGGGGTTGACCTCGGGCACGACCAGGGGCACGTCGGGCTCCATGCGGAAGCGCGACGTGTTGTCGATGACCACGGCACCGGCGGCGGCGGCGCGCGGGCTGTGCTGCTCGGAGACCTTGGCGCCCGGCGACGACAGCACGATGTCGGTGCCGGTGAAGTCGAACTCGGCCAGGTTGTGCACCTTGATATCCTGGTCGCCGAACGACACCTCGCCGCCCACCGACCGCTCCGAGGCCAGCGCCACCACCTCGTCGGCGGGGAATGCGCGCTCCTCCAGGATGCGCAGGATCTCCCGCCCGACGTTCCCGGTCGCGCCGGAAACCGCCACCTTGTAGCCCATGGTCCGTATCCTTTTCCCGCCGGGCCGCAAATGGCCCGGACGTCAACGATCACTTACGCCCAAGTGCCGCCGCTTTCAAGGGCTTCGCCGCCGTCCCGGCGACGCCCGGCTTGCGTCAAAGCCCTCAGGTTCCTATGTTTTGGTGCCATTTGCGCCGGCGGACCAGTCCCGCGCACGGGGACACGGTGCCGGCCGACCAAGCAGCGGGACGGGCACGCCATGAGCGAGCGCTACCACAGCAAAACCCTGATCCTGGGCTCCGGTCCGGCCGGCTGCACGGCCGCGATTTACGCCGCCCGTGCCAACCTGTCGCCGGTGCTGGTGCGGGGCCTGCAACCGGGCGGCCAGCTCACCATCACCACCGACGTGGAGAACTATCCCGGTTTCGCCGACGTGGTGCAGGGGCCGTGGCTGATGGAGCAGATGGAGGCCCAGGCCCGCAATGTCGGCACGGTCGTGATCGACGACACCATCGTCGAGGTGGACCTGGCCCGGCGGCCGTTCACCGCCCGTGGCGATTCGGGCGCCGTCTATACCGGCGAGACGCTGATCATCTGCACCGGGGCCAGCGCCCGCTGGCTGGGGCTGCCCAGCGAGCAGGCGTACATGGGCGCCGGGGTGTCCGCCTGCGCCACCTGCGACGGCTTCTTCTTCCGCGGCCGCGAAGTGGCGGTGGTCGGCGGCGGCAACACCGCCGTCGAGGAGGCCATGTTCCTCACCAACCACGCCACCAAGGTCACCTTGGTGCACCGCCGCGACGCGCTGCGCGCCGACAAGATCCTGCAGGACCGCCTGTTCCGCAACGACAAGGTGGCCGTGGTGTGGGACAGCGTGGTCGACGAGATCGTGGGCGGCGGCATGCCGCCGGGGGTGACCGGGGTGCGGCTCAAGAACGTCAAGACCGGCACCCTCGCCGACCTGCCCGTGGAAGGCGTGTTCATCGCCATCGGCCATACCCCCAACACCGAGCTGTTCAAGGGCAAGCTGGAGATGGACGCCGACGGCTACATCGTCACCGGGCCCGACAGCACGGCGACCAGCGTGCCCGGGGTGTTCGCCGCCGGTGACGTTCAGGACAAGGTCTATCGGCAGGCGGTGACGGCGGCCGGCACCGGCTGCATGGGGGCGTTGGAGGCCGAGCGTTTCCTCGCCGAAAACGAGGCCGCGGCGGCAGCGGAATAGGACTCGGCCCGGCACGCCGGGGGGTGCCGCCCGGCAACGGGCGGGCAAGGGGACCATGGACTGGGACAAGCTGCGCGTTTTCCATGCGGTGGCCGAGGCCGGGAGCTTCACCCACGCCGGTGAGACCCTCAACCTGAGCCAATCGGCGGTAAGCCGCCAGATCGGGGCCCTCGAAGAGGACCTCAACATCCCCCTGTTCCACCGCCACGCCCGCGGACTGATCCTCACCGAACAGGGCGAGCTGCTGTTCCAGACGGTGCGCGAGATCGCCACCCGGCTCAACATGGCCGAGGCCAAGATCAGCGAGAGCCGGGAGCGGCCCGCGGGGCCGCTGATCGTGACCACGACCGTCGCCTTCGGCTCCGTGTGGCTGACCTCGCGCATCAAGGAGTTCCTGGAGACCTACCCCGACATCGACGTCTCCATGGTTCTCGCCGATACCGAGCTCGACCTGTCCATGCGCCAGGCCGACGTGGCCATCCGCATGATGCCGCCGCGCCAGCCGGACCTCATACAGCGCCGGCTGATGACCCTGCGCTTCCACGTGTTCGCCGCGCCAGAGTACCTCAAGGCCCACGGCATGCCGCGCAAGCCGGAGGACCTGGACAACCACCGTATCGTCGTCTACGGCGAGGACTCGGTGCCGCCGTTCAGCAACCTCAACTGGCTGCTCGAAGCCGGCGCCAGGCCCGACAAGCCACGCCGCGCCACCCTCCGGGTGAACAGCGTGTATGGCATCTATCGGGCGGTCCAGGCCGGCGTGGGCCTCGGCGCCCTGCCCGACTACATGAGCCTGCAGTCGCGCAACCTGGTGGCCGTGCTCCCCGAGATCAAGGGACCGACGGTGGAGACCTATTTCGTCTATCCCGAGGAACTGCGCCACTCCAAGCGCATCGCCGTGTTCCGCGACTTCCTGGTCCGCAAGATCGACTCTGACGGCCTTTGAGAGCGATATCTGATCAAACGGAATCGTTCGATCAGATTTATTTGCCATAAAAATCAACAAGTTATAGCACGCCCCGTGCCAGCCGGAAAGCTATGCGACAATTGCATGGCTGGGCTGAAATTTTTGCGGGTGACGTTTGCAGTGCAAAAAGAATATAAACCGTAACGACAATGTTGCGTCGCAGCATTGCCTGTTTCGAGTTTCGGGTGCAATGCCTGAAACGAGGGGCTCGTTCCTGGAACGGGTCCTACGTCCCCCAGACGTGAAGCCTCCCTGTTAGACTTCACCGGGAACCTTCGGGTTCCCGGTTTTTCTTTGGGGTTTCGGCGGCCCGCGCGGCGCCGCCGGCCGACCGCGAAGCGTCTGAATTGCAAGCCTTATTGATGATGATCCTTGGTGTTATACTGGGGCCGGCGCGGGCGCGAGGCGGTGTCCGCGTCCGAATGGCCGGGCGGTGATCCGGCCGTGCGTCTCGCAAAAGGTCTAGAACAGGCGTCATGGCGATTCGCGGGTCCGCCGATGTCGGCACCGATGCGTCCGTGGTCCTCGACGCGGATCGCGCGGAGACGGTTCGGGTTGCCGGCGACGACCGGCTGTTGGCGGCCGACCTGATCCGCCACGGCGTCGACCTGGTGGTGCGCCAGGCCGACGGGCAGACCACCGTCGTCCGGGGGTTCTTCGCCGCCGAGTCGCCGCCCGACCTGGTGACCGCCGGGGGCGCCGTCATCGGTCCGGCCCTGGCGGCCCGCCTGGCGGGGGCCCACGCGACCCGGCAACTGGCCCAAGCCGCTCCCGACTCCCAGGTGGATGGCGGCGAGGCCATCGGCCGGGTCGAGACCGTCGTCGGGACGGTCGTCGTCAGCCACCTCACCGGCGTCTGGGAAGAGGCCGCCAAGGGAACCGCCATCTTCGAAGGCGACGTGGTCGAGACCGCGGCCGACGGACGCATCGGCATCATCTTCGCCGACGACACCACCTTCTCGCTCGGCGAGAACGGCCGCATGGTCATCGACGAGATGGTCTATGACCCGGAAGGTGCCGGCGGCAAGGCCGCGTTCAACATGGTCCGGGGGGTGTTCACCCTGGTCAGCGGCGAGATCGCCAAGACCGGCATCTCGGCGATGACCATGACCACCCCGGTCGCCACCATCGGCATCCGCGGCACCACCGTGGCCGGGCGGGCGGCCGCCGAAGGCGAGGTCAATACGGTCACCCTGCTCGCCGACCGCGGCGGCGGCGTCGGCGAGCTGGTGGTCACCAACAGCGCCGGCGTGCAGGTGCTCAGCGCCCCGCTCCAGACCACCCTGATGACCAGCGCCTTCACCCCGCCGCCGCCGCCCATCCGCATTCCCGCCGCCCAGGCACAGCGGCTCTACGGCGCCGTGGATCAGGTCCGTCCGCAGCAGTCCGGTGCCGCCCAAGGCGATGAAGGGAGTGCCCCCGATGCGTCCGAAGGGGGTGCGGACGCCGCGGCCGGCGAGGGGCCGGCGGGGGACGAGGCGGCCGCGGAGGGCGAAGGAACCGAGTCAGCCGGCGAGGGCGACACCGATGGCGACCTCGGCGCGACGGAGGACCCGGCGGCGGAGGGCGACACCGATACCGAGGCCGACGCCACGGCCGAAGGGGATCCGGATGCGGCCGACGCGCCGGGCGACGCGCCCGGCGAGGGCGCCGGGGACGCACCTGGCCAGGATGCCGTTGCCGGCGACGCCCCGGGTCCGGAGGCCACCGATCCCGGCGCTCCGGGTCCGGGCGATGTCGCCGGGGTACCCGGCCCGGCCGGTCCTGCGGGTCCGGCCGGCGACCCCGCGGCCGTGGGTTTCGGCGGCCCTGCCGGCGCGCCCCCGTCCGATGCCCCGGGTCCCGAGGTGGACCTCGTCCAGACCGCGTTCGACGACGCCCTGGCCGCCGGGGCCGACGCGGACGCGGCCATGCGTTCGGCCGCCGCGGCGGCGATGATGGAAGGGCTGGCCCAGGGTGCCTCCTTCGACGATCTGGCCACCGTCGAGACGGCGGCCATGCAGGCGTTCGAGGCGGCCCTGGCCCAAGGGGCCAGCGCCGAGGCCGCGTTCCGCGACGCCGCCACCGCCGCCGACCAGGCCAGCGGCGCCTTGATCGCCGGTGGCCCGCAAGACGGTCCCGGCGGCCCCGGCCAGGACGGAAGCGGCAACGATCCCCGCGGCATCGGTGGCCCCGCCGGTTCCGACACCGACCCCGGCTCGGCACCGGAGGGGACGGACCCGGGCCCCGACGGGTCCGTCGGCACCGATGACCTGGCCGCCCTTCACGGCGGATACGCCGTCGGATACGGCCTCGGGATCGGAGAGCAATTCACCCCCGGACCCGGGCTCAGTTTCGCATTCGGCCAGCACGTCGGCCTCGGGGCCGTCTCGGACCTGCAGTTCGAATTCGGCGGGGAGTTCGGTTTCGGCGACGACGAAGGCGCGTTCGAAGAGGACGAGGGGCCGGACTTCATCCCCGTGGAGGAGTTCGACGAGATCCTGAATGCGACCATAGAAGACAACAATCTCATCGGTGGTGACGGCAACACCAACTTCGTCATGGCCCACGGCGGCGCGGGGCAGACGGTGCCCTCGGGAACCCTCGGCGGTGACGATCGGGTGTCCGGCAACGGCGGCGTGGACCAGATCACCTTCGACAACCTGCACCAGGCGATCGGGAGGATGGATGCCGCCGCCCGCATGCTCTACATGTGGAACTTCGCCGGCGCGCCGGCCGGAACGCCGCTGCCGCCGGCGGCCCTCGATCCGGGGGTCGACGACGTGGCGAGCGTCGAGTTCTTCAGCATGGAGCAGATCTACTTCGCCTCCTACGACGACACCGACAGGATCGTGTTTCCCATCGACTTCGGCGAGGCGTTCATCGGCATGATGTATGCCGGCGGTGCCGGTGCCGACGAGATCAATGCCGACTACGTCGGCAGCCCGACCGAGGACGATGCCGCCGGGTGGTTCACCACCATCGACGGGCTGCTGGTCCTCGGCGGCGAAGGCGACGACATCGTGTTCGGCGGGGCGGGCGACGGCGGCGACGTGCTGTTCGGCGGCGCCGGCGACGATTTCCTGTCCGGTCGCGCCGGCACCGACACGGTGATCGCGTGGAACGGCGACGACGAGCTGTTCGGCGGCGCCGGCGACGACGAGTTGTTCGGCGAGGACGGGAACGACACCCTCGACGGGGGCCCGGGCTCCGATTCCCTGGTCGGCGGCGCCGGCAACGACGTCTTCGTGTTCGAGGACGGCGACGTTCCCGCCGGCGGCGGCGACAGCGTTCAGGGCGGGACCGGGACCGACACCATCCGCCTCGACGGCGACACGGATTTCGACATGTCCACCCTGAACATCAGCGGGATCGAGACCCTGCTGGTCAACGACGCCGACGGTCAGATCATCACCGCCCAGGCCATCTTCGGCGGCGACGGGATCACCGCCATCGGTGCCGGCGGCGCGAACGCGGGAAACACCCTGCGCGCGGCCTTCGACACCTTCGACCTCTCCGGGGTGACCACGGCGGCCAACCTCATCGACACCCTCGAGGCCACCGATTTCGGCTTCGGCGTGAACATCCGCGACACCGACGAGGCCCGCAGCCGCACCCTGGTCGGGAGCGGCAACGACGACCAGCTCCGGGGCGGTCCCGGCGACGACACGCTCAACGGCACGGCCGGCAGCGACCGCTTCCTGTTCGAGGCCATCAGCGCGGCCGACGGCTCGTCCACCAACGGCGTCGACGTCATCCCCGGCGCCATCCTGCAGACCGGCCCGGGCGGCGACATCCTGGACTTCGCGACGGCCGGGTCCGCCATCTCCGGCGACGGATCCCTGACCACCTCGACCATCGCCGGACTCGGCGGCTTGGCCGACCGGAGCGCGGTCGTCCTCACCGATGACGCGACGGGCAATGCGGCCGCCCTCAAAACCGCCCTCGACCTCACCGGGGTCGACACCGCCGCCGGCATCGGCAACCGGGTCGTGCTCTGGGAGATCGACGCCAATACGGTCGGCGTGGGCGCGTTCCGCAACACCGACGCCGTGGACGACGACGATGTGGTCGTCACCCAGGTGGCCCAGATCACGGGTTTCGCCGATCAGGCGGCCGTGGACGCCTTTACCGGCAGCCTGACCGTCGACAACGTCGCCGTCTTCTGACCGGCGGCACTGCGTCCGCCGATTTTCACAGTGGCCCGGTGCGTTTTTTTGTTGTCATTATATGAAAATTCCCTTATATAAGGAGACGGTGATGTTGTTACGCACGAGGTCACCGTCAAGGGACACGGGCGTAGCAACAGGATCCATGGAGTCCTCAAGATCGAGGGCCCTGGATTCTTCGTCTCCTAGACGTAAAAGCCTCCCTGTTGGACCTGCCGGGCCTCACGGCCCGGCACTTTTTTTGTGTGGTCGGGGAGGCGGCGTCACGAGGCCTTGAGGGCCTCCTGGCGGTGGGCGACCACGTCGTCGGCCGGCTTGCCGGACAGCTCCTGCAGGTGGTCGAAGCTTCCCTCGAAGGTGCCGACGCCGAGGGTGGCCGAGCGCAGGTCGATGATCAGGTCGTGCATCTCCGATTGCGGGAGCTGCGCCGACACCTCGTCCCAGCCGTCCCAGCCGGGCTTGGCATCGAAGCCGAGGATCTGTCCGCGCCGGCCGCTGACCAGCCTCTGCACCTTGGGCGTGAACTCGTTGGGGATGGCGATGCGCACGGTGTAGATGGGCTCCAGCAGCACCGGATTGCACTTGGGCATGCCCTCGCGCATGGCCGCCTGGGCCGCCTTCTTGAACGCCATCTCGGAGCTGTCGACGGTGTGGAACTGGCCGTCGGTCAGGGTGACGGCGATGTCGACCACGGGAAAGCCGAGGGGCCCGCGGCCCATGAAGTCCTTGACCCCCGCCTCCACCGCCGGGATGTACTGGCGCGGCACCGCGCCGCCGGTGATGGTCTGAGAGAACTCGAAACCGGTGCCGCGGGGCAGCGGCTTGATGTCCAGATGGACGTCGCCGAACTCGCCGTGGCCGCCGCTCTGCTTCTTGTGACGGGCGTGCTGGGACACGGGGTTGCGGATGCTCTCCTTGTAGGGCACCTGGGGCCGCTGCGAGGCCACCTCCAGGTGGAAGCGGTTCCTCAGGCGGTCCAATGCGATCAGCAGGTGCATCTCGCCCTGGCCGAGGAGCAGCAGTTCCCCCGTGTCCGGGTTCTGCTGGTAGGACAGCGACGGATCCTCCTCGACGATGCGGCCCAGCGCCCCCGACAGCTTGACCTCGTCCGACCGCTGGGCGGCATGGATGGCCGTGGAGAACAGCGGCGTCAGCGGTTCCGGCCAAGCGACGTCGATGGCCGCCCCACCGCTGGCCAGGACGGCCCCGGTGAGCACGCTTTCCATGCGGCCGAGGGCCACCACCTCGCCGGGCCCCGCCTTGGGCAGCTTGTCCTGCTTGGCGCCCAGCAGCCGCGAGATGCCGGCGACCCGGGCGCCGTCGAAGGTCATACCGTCGGTCACCTCGCCGAGCCACACCCGGGCCAGCGACAGCTTGCCGGCGTGGGCGGCATGGAGGGTCTTGAACACCTGCGCCAGGGTCCCGTCGCCCTTGACGCCCAGTCGCTCGGTGGTGACGGTGGGCTCGGGCGCCTCGTGCCGCAGCGCCTTGAGCAGGCGCTTGACGCCGTATCCGTGCTCGGCGGCGCCGATGAACACGGGCACGATCTCGCCGGCCGCCATGCTGTGGGTGAGATTGCCGAACACGGTCTCCACCGGCGGCACGTCGTCCTCCAGGAGCCGCTCCAGCAGAGCGTCGTCGAAATCGGCCAGCGCTTCCAGGGTGCGGGTGCGCGCCGCCGCCTCCGCGTCGCGCACCGAGTCCGGCATGTCGATCGGCGAGTCTTCCTGGCCCGGGTTCCAGCGGAACGCCCGCTCGTCGGCCAGATCCACGAGGCCGACGGTCTGCCCGTCCTCGGTGATCGCCACCTGGCGCACCACCAGCGGCCGGCTCGACACGGCCTGCAGCGCCTCGACGGTCTCGTCGACGCCGATGTCGGCGGCGTCCATCTTGTTGAGGAAAATCATGTGGGGAATGCCGCGATCGCCCAGGAAACGCAGCAGCGGACCCAACGTCATCGCCTTGTCGGCCCCGGTCTCGCAGACCACCACCGCCACGTCGGCCACCATCAGGGCGTTGTAGGTCTCCTGGATCAGTTCGATGGACCCCGGGCAATCGAGGAAGGTCCAGGTGTCCCCCAGGTAGTCCGTGGTGGCCACGTTGACCTCGGTGCTCATGTGGCGGGCCCGCGCCTCGGCGGCGGCGTCGCCCACGGTGTTGCCCTCCTTGACCGTGCCCTGCCGACCGATCGCCCCGGCCGCCGAGAGTATGCTTTCCAGCAGCGTCGTCTTGCCGCTGAGGTAGGGGCCGACGAGGGCGGCGCAACGGGGGGCGGATGGCGGCTTCTGGCTCACGGATACCTCCTGAACGAGAGGTTGGCGACGGGGCGGGCGCGGAGAGCGCGACGGGATTCCGGGAAACCGGAAAAACTAAAGGGCCTTGACGGTGGGTCAAGGAAAAAGGCGGCGCCAAGGAGGCGGTCGATTGCGGAGGGCGATGGTGGCGGGACCTGGGTCGGCATCAATCGTCCCGATGGGTGCGCTCCATGCGCTCGTGGCGCTCCTGCGCCTCGATGCTGAGGGTGGCGATGGGGCGGGCTTCCAACCTCTGCAGGCCGATGGGCTCGGCGGTCTCCTCGCAATACCCGTAGGACCCGTTGTCGACCCGGGTCAGGGCCTCGTCGATCTTGGCGATCAACTTGCGCGCCCGGTCGCGGGTGCGCAGCTCCAGCGACCGGTTGGTCTCGGTCGACGCCCGGTCGGCGAGATCGGGCTCCACCGTGTTGTTTTCCTGCAGGTGCTGCAGGGTCTCGCTGGACTCGTCCAGCAACTCGGCGCGCCAGCGCAGCAGCTTCTGCCGGAAGTACTCCAGCATCAGCTCATTCATGAAGGGTTCCTTTTCCGTCGGACGGTAGTCCGGTGGCAAGGTGACCGTCATCCCGTCTCCCTTTTCGCGACGCCACGGCGCTCGATGGGCCGGGCGGGAATATAGGTGCGCCGGCCGGCTGCCGCAACGCCGTTTTTTACCCGGCCGCGGCCGATCAAAGCTTTGAAAAAGGTGTGAAATTAAAGGGAGTTGCGGCCGGCCGTCGGTGGCGCGATCCGCTTACGGCCCGCGGGTGAGCTTGGCGATCTCCACGGAGGCGCGCAATTCGATCTCGTCAATGATCTCGTTGAGGTGGGGGTCGTCGCTGCGCGACTTCTGCTGGCGCATGGTGTGCGCCAGGTCGGCCAGCCGCTCCTTGGGCACGGCGCCGATCAGCAGATCGTGGCGGATCTGGTCTAGCCGGTCGAGCAGCGTCTCCCCGTAGTGGCGGAACAGCCCCCGCGAGCGCTCGTCGGTGGCGTGGGGCACCTCCTGGACGGCGAGGACCGAGTCGACGGCGGTGGCGGCCGACGGATCGACGGTGCCGCCCGCCTCGACGGCGGCCGCCTCGCGCAGCTGGTCGGCGAACTCAGCACCCTTGCCCGTGGTCGCCTTCTTGCGCCGGGTCGGGGTCGTCGCCTTGCCGGGGCCGATGTCGGAAACCTTCATGAGTCAGCCGGCCCGAAAACGGATTACGTCATCCTGCATGGTGCGATGACCGGCGTTAACAGTGGGTTAAGTGGAGTTTCGCCGCGCACCGCGCAGTGACCTCGGATTCTGCCGGAACCGCGGGGACGACACCAGCACATTCGGGATTGGCGTCCCGGGCCGGCCAGCGGTCGCGCGATGGTGGAACAAATATGCGAGTGATTTGCAGTTGCAAATGATGTCCCCGAGGCCTATGGTCCTCGTCTGCAAATAATTCGCATTCTCGATTTTGCCTTAGTCTGAGAGGACCGCACCATGTTCCGTTCCCTCGCCGCCTTCGCCGTGGCCGCGACGTTCGCCGCCGCCGCGGCGCCCGCGTTGGCCGCCCAGGAGGTCAACCTCTACTCCTACCGCCAGCCGTTCCTGATGAAACCCCTGCTCGACGCCTTCACCGGGAAGACCGGGATCAACGTCAATGTGGTCTACGCCAAGAAGGGCATGCTGGAGCGGCTGAAGGCGGAGGGCGCCAACAGCCCCGCCGATGCCGTGCTCACGGTGGACATCGGACGTCTGCACGACATGGCCGAGGCCGGCATTCTCCAGGCCATCAACTCCCCGGCGCTGGAACGCAGCGTGCCAGCCCAATTCCGCCATCCCGACGGCCTGTGGTTCGGATTGAGCCTGCGCGGCCGGGTCCTGTATGTCAGCCGCGACCGGGTCGCGCCCGGCGCGGTGTCGACCTACGAGGACCTGGCCGACCCGGCCCTGCGCGGGCGCGTGTGCACGCGCTCGGGCAAGCACGTCTACAGCGTCTCGCTGATCGCCTCCGTCATCGCCCACCGCGGCATCGACGGGGCCCGCGTCTGGCTCGAAGGCGTCAAGGCCAACCTCGCCCGCAAGCCCCAGGGCAACGACCGCGCCCAGGCCAAGGCCATCCACCAGGGCGTCTGCGACGTGGCCCTCGGCAACACCTATTACATGGGCAAGATGGTGACCAACGAGAAGGAGCCGGCGCAGCGCCAGTGGGCCGAGGCCATCCGGTTGGTGTTCCCCAACCAGTCCGACCGCGGCGCGCACGTCAACATCAGCGGTGGGGCCGTCACCAAGGCGGCCAAGAACCGGGCCAACGCCATCAGGCTGCTGGAGTTCCTCACCGGCGATGACGCCCAGCGCATCTACGCCGAGACCAACTTCGAATACCCGGTCAAGCCCGGCGCGGCGGTGAGCCCCCTGGTGGCCTCTTGGGGCCGGTTCGACGCCGACCGCATCCCGCTGGCCGAGGTCGCCCGCCACCGGGCCGCCGCCTCGCGCCTGGTCGACGAGGTGGGTTTCGACGTCGGCCCCGGCTCCTGACATCGTCATGATCCCCAAGGATCGGGGAGCCGGGACGGGCCGGTGAGCGAGGGACTGGCGGCAACGGCGGCGCGGCGCGGATGGGCCGGCCGCCGTCCGCGTTTGCGCCGCCTGGACGGTTGGACGGTGGGCGCCTTCGCCGTCGCCGCGGCGGTGGCCACGCCCCTGGTGGCCGTGGCCGTCCTGGCCCTGGGCCCGGGCGGCGGCGACATCTGGATCCATCTTGCCGCCACCGTCCTGCCCCGCTACGTCCGCACCACCGTCCTGCTGATGACCGGCGTCGGCATCGGCATCCTGGTCATCGGCGTCGGCACCGCGTGGCTGGTCACCATGTGCCGGTTTCCCGGCCGGGCGGTGCTGGAGTGGGCGCTGCTGCTGCCCTTGGCCGTGCCCACCTACGTCCTGGCCTACGTGTTCACCGACGTCCTCGAATACGCCGGTCCGGTCCAGCATGCGTTGCGCGGGCTGTTCGGCTGGACCTCGGCCCGCGACTACTGGTTCCCCGATATCCGCACCTTGGGCGGGGCCATCGCCATGATGTCCCTGGCCTTGTATCCCTACGTCTACCTGCTGGCGCGGGCGGCGTTCGTCGAGCAGTCGGTGTGCGTGCTGGAGGTCAGCCGCACCCTGGGCCGCGGGCCCTGGGGCAGCTTCTTCGCCGTCGCCCTGCCCCTGGCGCGGCCGGCGGTGGTGATCGGGGTGGCCCTGGCCCTCATGGAGGTGCTCAACGACTTCGGCACCGTGGATTACTTCGCCGTGCCCACCTTCACCCTGGGCATCTACGACGTGTGGCTCAACATGAACAGCACCGCCGGGGCGGCCCAACTGGCGACCGTGTTGCTGGTCGTGGTGGCGGCCCTGGTGACGGTGGAACGGTGGGGCCGGCGCGGCCGCCGGTTCCATCACACCACCGGCCGCTACCGGGCCCTGCCCGGCACCCCCTTGCGCGGATGGCGCGGCGGCCTGGCTGCCGTCGCTTGTGCGCTGCCGGTGGCCTTGGGATTCGTGTTCCCTGCCGCGGTGCTGCTCGGCTACGCGTTGCGCCACTCCGAGTCCGCCCTGGCCGCCGACGTCGTCACCTTCGCCGCCAACAGCCTCGCCCTGTCGGGCGTCAGCGCCGTGGCGGCGGTGGCCGTCGGGCTGTTCCTGGCCTATGCGGTGCGCCTCGGCGGCGGCCCGGTCCTGCGGACCGCGACGCGGTTCGCCAGCGTCGGCTACGCGGTCCCGGGCGCGGTGCTGGCGGTGGGGGTGCTGGTGCCCCTGGCCCGGCTCGACAACGCCGTCGACGCCCTCGCCCGCGACGCCTTCGGCGTCTCGACCGGGCTGCTGCTCAGCGGCACCGTGTTCGCCGTCGGCGCCGGTTACGTGGTGCGGTTCCTGGCCCTCGCGTATGGCACTGCCGAGGCCGGCCTGGCCAAGGTGACCCCCGGCATGGACGGCGCCGCCCGCACCCTGGGGCTCGGACCGGCCGGGGTGCTGCGCCGCGTGCACCTGCCCATGATCCGTGGCAGCCTTCTCGCCGCCGGCCTGCTGGTGTTCGTCGACGGCATGAAGGAACTGCCCATGACCATGCTGCTGCGGCCGTTCAACTTCGACACCCTGGCCACGTACGTGCACCAGTACGCCTCCGACGAGTTGCTGGAGGAATGCGCCCTCGGGGCGCTGGCCATCGTCGCCGCCGGCATCCTGCCGGTCATCCTGCTGGCCCGGGCCATCGGCCACGCCCGCCCCGGCACCCACCCCATGGCCGGTGACGCCCCATGAACCGGCTCCAACTGGACCGCATCGGCCACGCATACGATGGCCAGCCGGTGCTGCACGACGTCAGCGTGACCGTGGGCTCCGGCGAGATCGTCTGTCTGCTCGGCTCGTCGGGCTGCGGCAAGACCACCCTGCTTCGGCTCGCCGCGGGATTGGAGCGGGTGCAGCGGGGGCGCGTCTCGGTCGGCGCCCAGGTGGTCGCCGACGGCGACACCGGCCTCCACCTGCCGCCGGAGAAGCGGAACATCGGCCTGATGTTCCAGGACTACGCCTTGTTTCCCCACCTGACCGTCGCCGAGAACGTGGCCTTCGGCCTGCGCCGCCAGGGCCCCGATGTCCGGGCACGGGTGGACGCGGGCTTGGCCCGCCTGGGGCTCGCCGCGTACGCCGGCGCCTACCCCCACACCCTGTCGGGCGGCCAGCAGCAGCGGGTCGCCCTGCTGCGCGCCCTCGCGCCGGCGCCCCGGGTCCTGCTGCTGGACGAGCCCTTCTCAGGCCTCGACGTGGGCCTGCGCGCCCGTGTGCGGGAGCGCGCCCTGGGCCTGCTGCGGGATGCCCACGCCACCACCCTGATGGTCACCCACGACCCCGAGGAGGCCATGGCCATGGGCGACCGCATCGCGGTCATGGACGACGGCCGCCTGCTCCAGGTTGGCACCCCGCAGGACCTCTACCTGCGGCCGGCGGACGCTTTCGTCGCCGCCTTGTTCGGCCCCGTCAACCGGCTGCGCGGCGTTGCCGGCGGCGGCCGGGTGACCACCGGCGTCGGGGCCTTCGCCGCGCCCGGTCTGGCCGAGGGAACACCGGTGCAGGTCCTCATCCGGCCCGAGGGTTTGCGCCTCGTGCCGTCCGGCGCCGATGCCGCGGCGTCCGCCCGGGTCACCGACGTGCGTCTGCTCGGCCGCACCAGCCACGTCCGCCTGAGCGCCGCCACCGGCAACGGCAACGGGCTGTCGCTGGACGCCCGGGTTCCCGGGCCGGTCGCCATGACGGCGGGTGATGCGGTGGACGTGGAGGTGGACCCCCGCCACGTGTTCGTCTTTCCGGCCGCCTGAACGCCCGATTAGGCGGCTGGCGTGCCTTCGGCCACCAGTTGGCGGATGTCGGTGATGACGGCGGCGGCGCCGGCCGCCCGCAGGTCCGCGTCGGCCACCGTCCCGGCCAGGCCGATGACCGGGATTCCGGCACCGCGGGCGGCGATGATGCCGCTTTCCGCGTCCTCGACCACCACCGCCTCCTCGGCCGCCACCTCGAGCCGGGCCAGCGCCGCCAGGTAGACGTCCGGGGCCGGCTTGCCGGCACTGACATCGTTGCCGGTGAGGATGGCGGAGAACAGGGGCGCGGTGCCGCTGGCGTCGAGGAACAGCGCGGCGCTGGCCGGGCTGGCCGCGCTGGCCAGGGCCAGCAGGTAACGGCCGGCCAGGTGCTCCAGCACCTCGACGGCGCCCTCGGCCACCGGCTTGACCTCGCGCAGCAGGTGGATGACCCGCTGCCGCTTGACCGCCGTCAGGTCGGCAACCAGCTCGCGCGTCGCCTCCATCCCGGCCCGCTCCAACAGGGAGATGATCATGTCGTCGGAGCGGCGGCCGGCCAGCTCCCGGTATTCGGGAATGGGGATGCCCAAGGGCTCCAGGGCGAAGGCGAAGGCCTGGGAATGGACCTTTGCGGTGTCCCAGAGCACGCCGTCCATGTCGAAGATGACGGCCCGCTTGCCCGCCACCAACGCCCCTGCCGGGTGAACCCACGACGCCGCAGCGGCAGCGCTCCGCGGCGTCGCCGCACGGCCGATGGCGGGGTCGTCGCCGCGGTGCATGCTTCACAACCTTCTGTGCAATTAACGAATATGAAGCAGGACACACCGCCAACGCAAACCACTTTCATCGCCACCCGGTCCGGCCGGCCGCGCAATCCGGCACCGGCCTCCGGCGCGGCCGGCAAATATTGCTCGGTCATCGGCGACGGGGCGGGAATTGCCCACCGCCGCCGCCGGCGGCCCCTCGGAGACCGCAAACGATTCAACGGCTTGTCCGCCTGCGCGTCGTGGCATCCATCTTGCTTCTCCGACCACGGGACCCGTGCGGGTCCGGCTGCCACGGCTGATCTGGAGAGACGCCATGCCCGTCCACAGCGCCTTCATCCCCAGTGTCATGGGCATGGTCAGTCACGCCCACGCCCTGGGGACCATCGGCCACAACATCGCCAACGTGAACACGGGCGGCTTCAAGAGCACCGACACCAAGTTCGCCACCGTCCTCAGCGACACCCTGTTCGAGCAGTCGGACCTGGGCGGCGCCCGGCCCAAGGACCGCTTCCGCATCGACGTTCAGGGCACCCTGGTGGCCACCGACAACGAGCAGGACGTGGCCGTCAACGGACGCGGCTTCTTCGTCCTCAACACCCGCTCCGACGGCAGCGGCGACACGCTCTATACCCGCGACGGGTCGTTCCAGCTCACCACCGTGGACGACGAGGCCTTCCTGGTCGACAAGAACGGCTATTTCGTCCAGGGCATCTCGCCCCTCCCGGACGGCAGCTTCCCGACCACCATCGGCACGCCGACCGCGCTGCGCGTGGACCCCGACCTGTTCGCCGACGACAGCATCCCGACCACCACCGGCAACCTCAACCTCAACCTGCCGGCCGCCGCCGCCATCATCGACGACCACGCCGCGGCGGTGAGCTCCTTCGACAGCGGCATCAAGCCCGCGGGCATGGAGATCTTCAACATCGACGTGGTCGACTCCACCGGCACCCGGGAGACGGTGCGCCTCAACTTCACCAAGAGCGCCATCAACACGTGGCAGATGTCCCACACCACGTCGCAGACCCAGGTGGCCCAGGTGGACACCGTGACCCTGGGCGGCACGGTGGAGGCGGGCGACGTCTACCGCGTCACCGTCAACGGCAACATCGTCACCTACAACGTGACCGGCGGCGAAGGCAGCATCGACACCATCCGCGACGCCCTGGTCAGCGCCATCAATGCCGACGTCACCATCAGCGAGTCGGTGACCGCCGCCGCCGGCGCCTCCGGCGAGCTGACGCTGACCGCCAACGTCGCCGGCACGTCGTTCACCGCCACCTCGTCGGCCACCAACGGCGGCGTCGACGTGGCCCAGGTGGACACCGTGACCATCACGTCAGGCACCATCGATGCCGGCGACGTCTATCAGTTTGCCATCGGGGCCGATAGCGTCACGGCCAGCGGCGCGACCCTGGCCGCCTTGCGGACTAATCTCATCAACGCGATCAACGGCGATCCGACGCTCAGCGGCTTGGTAACGGCGGCGCCCGGAGCTGCCGCAGGAGAAATCACGGTCACCTCCGACACGGCTGGTGTTCCCTTCACGGCAACGGTGTCGGTGCCTACGGACGTTGGTACCCTGGATGCCTCGATCGCCATTGCGACCACCACTGCCAACGTGACCTCGGCCAACGACAACACGGCGACGGCGGTGACCACCACCGCCAACGTGGCGCCGGTGGTCACCACCCTGCCCCCCGTAACGCTCAACTTCGACGCCAAGGCGCAGCTCATCAGCCCCACGTCGGCGGTATCCCTGTCGTTCTCCTTCGCCGGCGGCGGCACCGCGTCCATGACCCTGGACGTGAGCGACATGACCCAGTTCGCCGGCGACTTCAACCCGGTCATCTACCAGCACAACGGCAACCCGGCCTCGGAGATGATCTCGTTTCAGTTCGACCGGCTGGGCCACGTGGTGGCCGACTTCGAGAACGCCACCGACCGGCCCATCTACAAGCTGGTCCTGGCCACCTTCCAGAGCCCCAACCGCCTGGAGGTGCTGAACGGGAACGTGTTCGCCGAATCCCAGGAATCGGGCGAGGCCCGCCTCACCACCGCCGGCGGCGACGGGGTGGCGACCTTCCTGCCCAACGTGCGCGAGGTGTCCAACGTGGACATCGCCGACCAGTTCACCAAGATGATCATGACCCAGACCGCCTACAACGCCTCGGCCACGGTCTTCCGCACCGTCGATCAGATGACCGAGGTGGCCCGCGATCTGAAGCGCTGACCACGGGTCATCGACCTGACCGGCAACGCGAGGAACAGGCCCGCCCCCACTCCTGACATCATCCTGAGCAGCGAGCGAAGCTCGCGTGTCGAAGGATGGCAAACGCACGGCACTAGGTGCGTTTGCTACCTAGTGCCGGGAATCCACAATACAGAGCGGAACATCAACAATAAAATCGCGAGAGGCGGTTTTACGGCTGTGTTCTTCATGCAATTCCTAGAAAATATTAGCGCAGAACCAATACTAATTGGTGATTATTCGAGATCAGATACCGTTACTGATACACTTTTTTCAGAGAACTTAACAGTAATCTCACATCTCGATGCCTTCGTTTCGTCAGCGGAAACGACAACAAGCAAAGAAAACTCAGAATCCATGCCGTGAAAGTAGCCTAGGCGAAATTTTTGTTTACTATCAAATGGGTGTATATCAAAAGATTTATGCCCTCGTGGTATATTGTGGACATACGACTCAATCTCTCCATCGTATTCATCCGGCCCAGAATAAAGTAGGCCTATCATTTCCTCTGATATCACTCTGCCTATCTCAAAATAAACCCGTTCCCCATGCCTAATATCTGCTGCTCCAGACGACATACCTTTCAATTTACATTGAGTTGGCGGGCCGAGGTGGAAAATTCGTGCTTGAACGTTTCGTAGCGTTTCACCTGTATCTAATCCGTTGTATACTGGCAAATAATATATATTATCATGAAGTGATAATTCACTAGGAATGTTATTAGATCGGATGTTTTGTGTCTCGCAGAAAAGTTTATCACCAATTTTTATTGATGGAGAGTACCCCTTGCCCCACCATTCTAAAATATATGGCCGTGCGTCAATCCAAAATATCCAAAGAATGGCCATGCCTAAAAGCACATAGGCGACGACTTCTCGATCAACGGCCTCAAACGTCGCCTCCCAGTCCGGACCGAGTATTTTAGGGTATGCTTCCGGGAGCCCTTGAATGTCCGGCCAGAAATACAGCACGCCGATACCCGTCAACGCAGCCATGACAGCTCGCCACAAGAGGCGAATCGCCAGCCATGCGCGCCGAACCATGTCTCGCATAGTCTGAATTATTGCAGGAGATTCTCACTTCTGCCGAGTCCCCTCGGCATCAAGCAGCAATGCACCAGATAGCTTGGTGCGTTTGCTCCCTGATGCCGCAAAAGCACGTTGCCTCGGCCATCCTTCGACACGGCGCTTCGCGCCTGCTCAGGATAAGGCGAGGGGAGGCCGAGCCGGAGTCATCTTGCTCGCATCTTCGCGAAGAACCCACCTTTTCCGGCCCGGCAAAAACTGCCCGTGCGGGGCGGGCTTTGACCGGGAACAGCCATGCCAGCGCCCTCGGAACACGACGCGAATCCTTTTGTTTTCAACAGGTTGGTTGTAGCGGGGCCTTGGCACGGAATTCGCATTGCAGGAAGCGGCGTTAACGATACGCCGTGGACAACCGGCTCGAGACGGACAGCGACAATGAACGGAACGGGAAACCTCAACGCCACGATGACCGCCCCCTGGCGCCGCGTCCTGGCCGCCGCCATGGCCGGCCTGATCGTGCTGGTGGCCGCCGGCACCGCCCACGGCGCCTCGCGCATCAAGGACTTGGTGGACTTCCAGGGGGTGCGCGACAACATGCTGGTCGGCTACGGCCTGGTGGTCGGCCTCAACAACACCGGCGACACCCTGGCCGACGGCCACTTCACCAAGCAGAGCCTGCAGGCCATGCTCAACCGGCTGGGCGTCAAGCCCACCGACCAGGGGCTGAACTCCCAGAACGTGGCCGCGGTGATGGTCACCGCCGTGCTGCCGCCCTTCGCCCGCCAGGGCAGCCGCATCGACGTCACCGTCAGCGCGCTGGGGGATTCGGAAAGCCTGCTCGGCGGCACCCTGCTGGTGACGCCCCTGCTCGGCGCCGACGGCGAGGTCTACGCCGTCGCCCAGGGTCAGTTGGCGGTCGGCGGCTTCACGGCCCAGGGCCAGGCCCAGACCGTGGTCAAGGGCGTGCCGACCAGCGGCCGCATCGCCAACGGGGCCATCGTCGAGCGCGAGGTCGGGTTCGCCCTGGCCAGCCTCGAAAACGTCAAGATGACCCTGCGCAACCCCGACTTCACCACCGCGCGCCGCATCGCCCAGGCGGTCAACGCCTTTCTCGGCACCGACGCGGCACGGCCCAGCGATCTCACCACGGTGCGCCTCGACGTGCCCGACAACTACGAGGGCAACGTGGTCAACCTGATCACCGACATCGAGCAGCTCCGCATCGAGCCCGACCAGTTGGCCCGGGTCATCATCGACGAGCAGTCGGGCATCATCGTCATGGGCGAGAACGTGCGCATCAGCACCGTCGCCATCGCCCAGGGCAACCTGACCATCCGCATCACCGAGGCCGAGCAGGTGTCGCAGCCCGGGCCCTTCGCCGAGGTCGGCGAGACCACCACGGTGGACCGCACCGACATCCAGATCGACGAGGGGGCCGACCAGCGGCTCACGGTGGTCGAGGGAGGGGTCACCCTGCAGGACCTGGTCAACGGCCTCAACGCCCTCGGCATCGGCCCGCGCGACATGATCAGCATCCTCCAGGCCATCAAGGCGGCCGGGGCGCTGCAGGCGGAAATCGAGGTGATGTGATGACCGACGCCACCTTCGCCGTCCAGGCCGACGTCGCCCTGGCCCAGTCGCGCGCCGCCCCCGGGGTCGGCCGGCCCGCCGACATCGAGCGGGCGCGCCAGGTGGCCGAGGACTTCGAGGCCTTCTTCCTCAGCCAGGCCCTGCAGCCCATGTTCGAGGGCATCGGCGACGATCCCATGTTCGGCGGCGGCTACGCCGAGAAGGTGTGGCAGGCCATGCAGGTGGACGAATACGCCAAGGCCATGGCCCGGAGCGGCGGTGTCGGCATCGCCGATGCCGTACTGAAACAGATTCTCGCCATGCAGGAGGTGCAATGACCATGGACTCCAAGGACCGCATTTCCGACCTCATCGCCACGGTCGGACGCCTGGCCGACCTCGTGGCGCGGGAGAACACGGCGCTCCGGGAGCACAGGACCCACGACGTGGCGGCTCTGGCCGAGGAGAAGAAGACCCTGTGCCGGGCCTACGAGGCCCGGGTCAAGGCCCTGCACGAGAACCCGGACGACCTGGCCGAGGCGTCCCCGGAGCTGCGTGCCCGGCTGCGCGGGCTGGGCGAGAAGGTCGCCGCCCTGATGGTCGACAACGCCCGCCTGCTCAAGGTGGCCATCGCCACCAGCCACCGGGTCATCGATCTGATTGCCGAGGCGGCCAAGGAGAACCTGCCCGGTCCCGGCACCTATAAGCCCACCGGCGTCGCCGGCGGCGGCCAGGGCAACGCCCCGCGCGCCGTCCCGGTTTCGGTGGACCAGTCCCTCTAGCGCCGGAAGGACGACCCTCCCATGGCCGGCACCATCACCCTCGCGCTCCGCACCGCCCAGAGCGGCCTGCTGACCAACCAGTCCGCCCTCGATGCGGTCGCCAACAACATCGCCAACGTCAACTCGCCCGGGTATTCGCGCAAGATCGTCAACATGGAGCAGCGGGTGGTCGGCGGCAACGGCGCCGGCGTCCAGATCTCCGAGATCACCCGCACCATCGACGAGGGGCTGCTCAAGAGCCTGCGCCTCGAGCTGACGGCGCTCAACTCGCTCAACGTTCAGACCAGCTTCTACGAGCGCATGCAGGAGGTGTTCGGCAGCCCCGGCGACGACCGGTCGCTCAGCCACATCGTCAACGAGCTGACCAACGCCCTCGAGTCCCTGGCCGATTCGCCCGACAAGTCCCTGGAACAGAGCGAGGTGGTGCGCTGGGGCAACGAGGTGGCCCTGAAGCTCCAGTCGATGACCAAGACCGTGCAGGAGCTTCGCCTGCAGGCCGACAACGCCATCGCCAACTCGGTCACCGAGATCAACAACCTGATCACCCGCATCGGCGACCTGAACGACAAGATCGTGCGCAACTCGGCCATCAGCCAGGACACCTCGGACCTGCGCGACCAGCGCGATCAGGCCCTGGACGAGCTGGCCGAGCTGGTCGACATCGTCATCTTCAACCGCGGCGACGGCGACGTGGTGGTGTTCACCTCGGCCGGCACCACCCTGGTCGACAACATCCCGGCCACCCTGACCCACGCCGGGGCCAGCGCGGTGAGCTCGACGACCACCCATGCCGAGGGCGACTTCGCCGCCATCGCCGCCACCGGCGCCGTCAACGTGACCGACCTCACCGCCAACATCCGCGGCGGCAAGCTCAAGGGGCTCATCGACCTGCGCGACGAGATCCTGACCAACCTGCAGAGCCAGATCGACGAGTTCGCCGCCGAGATGCGCGACATCACCAACCGGGTCCACAACCGGGGCATTCCCTTCCCCGGTCTCGGCACCGTCACCGGCAGCCGCATCTTCACCGCCGTGGACACCGGCAACACGGCCACGGTCAGCGCCGATGTCACCACCTCGGCCGACGTGGTGGTCGGCATCTTCGATTCCGACGGCAACCAGGTGGACACCACGACGCTGACCGCCGGCACCTATTTCGTCAACGACGGCACCGTCGCCAGCGTCGTCGGCTTCCTCAACAACTTCCTGGTCAACGGCAGCACCGGGGCCGGCTCCTACGGCACCGCCACCGTCAACAGCGACGGCAAGGTGGCGCTGACCATGACCTCGGGCTTCCACATCGGCTTCGCCGACCAGGCGACGACCACCGACGGCGACGTCACGGTGAGCTACGACTACACCGACGACGGGGTCGTCGACGAGACCGTGCTGGGGTTCGCCAACTTCCTCGGCCTCAACGACTTCTTCCAGGACGGCCTGCGCGACAACCTGTGGGAATCGGACGTCGTCGCCACCAGCTTCGCCGCCACCAACGCGGCCACCCTGACGTTCCGCGATTCCAGCGGCGTGCTCACCGGCAGCCCGCTGGCGATCAGCGCCGGCGACACCCTCAGCACCATCGCCACCAACATCACCAACAACGTGACCAACGTGACCGCCACGGTGATTCCCGACGGCGACGGATCGCGGCTGCGCATCTCCCACGACGCCGGCCTCGACCTGGTGATGTCGCAGGCGGCGGGCAATACGCTGCTGACCGAGACCAACATGCACGTGGGCGACGTGCGCGTGGCCTCGTCCCTGGCCGTGCGCAGCGACATCAAGACAACGCCGAGCAAGCTTTCGCGCGGATCGGTGCAGTTCGATTCGGGCCGCGGCATCGCCGGCGAGTACTTCACGTCGGTCGCCGACGACACGATCGCCCAGCAGCTGGCCGAGCAGTTCACCACCACCGTCGCCTTCGAGCAGGCCGGCGGCCTGCCCGGCTCCACCATCGCCCTCGCCGAGTACGCGGCGATGATCCTGGGCCGCAACTCGAGCCTCGCCGACGCCAACGAGACCGAGGTGGAAAGCCAGAAGGCCCTGACCGACAGCCTGCAGTTCAAGTCGGACAGCATCCGGGGCGTCAACCTGGACGAGGAGATGGCCACGCTGCTGCTGTTCGAGCAGGCGTTCTCGGCCTCGGCCCGGGTGATCACCGTCATCCGCGACATGTTCGACGCGCTGGAACGGGCCGTCTGAGGAGGGACCCGCCGTGACCCGCATCACCAACCTGGCCGCCAACAACCAGCTCGTCGGCTTCCTGCTGCGCACCCAGCAGCGGCTCAACGAGACCGAGGTCCAGGTGTCCAGCGAGAAGGTCTCCCAGACCTACAGCGGCATCGCCCTGGAGTCCCAGCGCCTGGTCAACCTGGAGAACACCAAGACGCAGCTCGAGCGCTACGTGCGCAACAACGACGCCTTCAACATCCGCCTCGATCTGGTCAACACCGCCATCGCCACGCGCGCCACCGACAGTGGCGAGCTGCAGGCCGGGATCGAAAAGTCGCTGAAGGAGTTCAAGCGGTCGCTGGTCGATTTCGAGCAGCGCGGCGTGCGGGACCAGCAGAGCGTCAAGGACCTCCAGGACCTCGCCTTCAGCACCCTGAAGGACATGGAGAACTACCTCAACATCGAGGTGGACGGGCGCTACCTGTTCGCCGGCGGCCGCGCCACCACCGAGCCGGTGGACCTGGGCCTGACCACCCTGGCCGCCTTCCAGGCCAAGTTCGACGGCGCCCGGGTGCTGGTCCCGACCACGCGGGACGCCCACCTGGAGGACTTCTCCTTCAACCGCGACGTCAGCACCCAGCGCACCGACTGGCTGACCTTCGAGCGCGACGGCACCGGCACCGGCACCAGCCGGGTGACCGCCAGCAACGCCCAGTTCACCAACGTCACCGTGGGCGCCACCATCACCATCACCGGCACCAACAACAACAACGGCACCTACACCGTGGAGGCGATCGGCGGCGGCGGCACCACGTTGGACATCCGCACCGAGCAGCTCACCGACGAGGGGCCGACCGCGGCCCCCACCCTCACCGACATCAACGGCAACGTCCTGGACTTCGGCGACTTCGGCACCCTCACCTTCAACCGGGCGGCCAACACCATCACCGCCGCCACGCCCGCCGCGGTGGCCAACATCAACGTGGGCGAGATCATCACCATTGCCGGGTCGACCGACAACGACGGCAGCTACACGGTGGCCGCCAACGCCGGCGGCGTGCTGACCATCACCGAGAAGCGGTTCACCGACGAAGGCACGGTGGGCGCCCCGTTCTTCTCCAGCACCAGCGGCGCCGGGCAGATCACCTTCAACGACAACGCCCCCAACAGCGACACCATCGTCGGACCCGCCGGGTTCTTCACCGGCCTGGTCGCCGGCATGCAGGTGGCCGTCTCCGGCTCGACCGCCAACAACGGCAACGTGACCATCGCCTCGGTGTCGGCCGACGGCACCACCCTCACCGTCAACGAGGCCCTCACCGACAGCGGCGGCGCCGATCCCCTCGCGGTGACCTTCACCACCCAGCTCGCCGGCGGCACCATCGCCGCCACCCCCTACTACCAGGGCGACGAGCTGACGCTCACCCACCGGGTCGACGACGACCGTCAGTTCTCCTTCGGCATCAACGCCGCCGACGCCGCCTTCGAGAAGGCGATCCGCGCCGTCGCCCACATCGCCCAGGGGGCCTTCGGCTCGGAGGGCGGCCTCGACCAGAACCTGAGCCGCCTCGGCGAGTCCCTGTACCTGCTCAACAGCTCGCTGGTGACGTCGCCGTCGGGAACGCCGCCGTTCGGCACCGAACTCAGCAGCAACCTCGAGCAGATCCAGCGCGACATCGGCTTCAACCAGCTCCTGATCCACGAGACCAACGAGACCCACGAGCGGTTCATCGGCTTCCTGGACCAGCAGATCTCGGAGGTGGAGAACGTCGACACCCTCGACGCCATCACCCGGCTGCTCGACGACTCGCGGGCGCTCGAGGCGTCGTACCAGGCCCTGGCCCGCATTCGCGACCTGACCCTGGTCGACTTCGTCCGCTGACGTCCGGACGCGGGACCGATCGCCATGCCGGCCACAGCCCCCCGACGATCATCGTCCCACGGACGATCGCCTTGCGCCCCCCTGGGGCATAAACTAGCATTATCAAGCATTGCGCCCGCCGCGCACCGTGCGGCGCGGTGCGATTCCGCGCCACCAGAACGGTCGGTCGAAGCATTGGAGGGTTCATGACCCCGTACAATCCCTACACCAAGAAGGTGCAGAGCTACGAGCGAATCCCGGAGCCGGGGTCGCCCCGGCGGACCGAGGCCTGGGCGCTGATCGAGGCCGCCAAGCGCCTGGCCCAGGCGATCACCCACGGCGAGGACTCGGACAAGGCGACCCGCGAGCTGCGCAAGGACGCCCTGCGCCTGAACTGGCGTCTGTGGACCATCTTCCAGGCCGAGGTGTCGCGCGAGCGCGAGGACCTGCCTCCGGACCTGCGCATCAACATGCTGACCCTGTGCAACTTCGTCGACAAGCACACGGTCGGAGCGCTGGCCAATCCCACCGCCGAGGCCCTCAGCGTCCTCATCGACCTCAACCGCAACATCGCGTCGGGCCTGCTCGATTCCCCGTCCGACAGCGCGCCCCCGGCCGGCCAGGACCGGCCCCCCGAGCCCAAGGCGCCGGAGCCCGGGCCGCCGCCCGGCATCACCAAGGTGGAAACCGAGGCCTGAGCGCATCCCATGTCGGCCGCCGCCAGCACCCCGGTCCGTCGTCGGCAGGCGGCGACCCGTCTTCCGGTGCGCCGCCCCGCAATGAGGCTTCTCCGATGACCGAACGCCTGAGCAGCGACCAGACCGAGCGCATCCGGGAGGCGCTGGGCTTTCTCGCCGCCAACGACGAGTCGGCCGCCCTGGAGATCGCCCAGGACGTGCTGCGCGCCGACCCCGGGCGGGCCGAGGCCCTGTTCGTCCTCGGGCTGACGGCCTACCGCATGGGCGACGTCGGGCGCGCCATCGAGCTGTTCAACCGGGCCCACGACCTGGACCCGGACTGCCGCGACTACGCCGATGCCCTGGCCGTCCTTTTCACCAAGGTGGGCAAGCTGGCCGACGGCCTCTACTTCGCCAAGCTGGCGACCACCCTGGAGGGCCATCCCGACCTTCAGCCGTTCGTCCCGGCCGAGCTGTCCAACTACTTCCACGCCCTGCGCAACACGGCGCCCTCCGGCAACTACGTGAGTGCCCTGGTGGAGTTCAACCGCCGGCGCTTCGAAGACGCCCGCGATGCCTGCGAGCGCGAACTGCGGATCAATGCCGACCACGGTCCGTGCGTTCAGCTCCTCGGACGCTGCCAGCATGAACTGGACGCCTTCGACGAGGCCGAGACGACCTTGCGTCATGCGCTGGCCTTGGACCCGGCAAACGCCCTCGGACACGTCTATCTGGGCAACGCCCTTTATCGATTGGGCCGCTTCGACCATGCGCTGGCCTGTCACCGCAAGGCCCTGGAGCTGGACGGCGACTCGGTGGCGGTGGCGGCCGCGGCCGCGCTCGGTGCCACGGTCATCGATGCCGACGGCGGCGATGCCAGCCGGGCGGCCCGCGCCGAACTGAACCGGCGCATCGCGGCCGCCGCGCAAGAGGAAGACGACGACTACGGAGAGCCCTACGTCGAACCCACGGACCGCATCCGTGTCGGCTACCTGTGCAACGCCGCCTTCGAGGGCGAGGTTGCGGTGTTCTTCGACTCGCTGCTCCGCAATCACGACCGCGGGCGGTTCGAGATCTTCGGTTATCAGCAGTCGATCACCGAGGACTCGGCCAATATCCAACTGCAGAACCGGGCGGACTCGTGGCGCCGGATCTACGACCTGGACGATGCGGTGGTGGCGACCATCGTCCGCGGCGACGGCATCGACGTGCTGGTCGATCTGTGCGGCGTGACGGAGGAGCAGCGTTGCATCCTGATGGCCACGGCGCCGGCACCGGTGCGAGCGGCGTGGCTGGGCTACCCCTACGGGATCGACGCGCCCGGCATCAATATGGTGCTTGGCGACGCGGAGACGGCGGACACCGACGAGGCCGCCCTGGCACCGGGGCAGACACTGATGCGGCTCGAGCCCGGCCTCATTGCCCTGGACCCGTTCATCGCCATGCCCGACATCAGCCCGTCGCCGGCGGCCGACAAAGGCTACGTGACCTTCGGCGGCCGCTGCGAGCTGACCGCGCTGACGCCGGGCACCGCGGCCCTGTGGGCGCAGGTCCTCAAGGCCGTGCCCGGTTCCCGCCTGCTCTTGGGCAACGTGCGCGAGATGTGCCCGGCGGTCCGCTCCCACACCATCGAGCTGTTCGCCCGCGAAGGCGTGGTGGACCGCGTGCTGTTCCATGACACGTCGGACGAGGACAGGCCGGATCCCGCGTTCTTCGGCCGGGTCGACATCTTCCTCGACAGCGCCGCCGTGTCGGGACGGCTCAACCTGTGCCACGCCCTGTGGATGGGAGTCCCCGTCCTGACCCTGAAAGGTCCCGACCGGATCACGCAGACCGGGGCCAGCCTTCTGCGTTCGGCCGGGCACCCGGACTGGATCGGCCGGTCGCCGGACCATCTGGTCGAGACGGCCCGCGACCTGGCCGCCGACATCGCGGCCTTGGCCGACCTGCGGCGGGGCCTGCGCGACGCCGTCCGCGAGAGCGCCCTGTTCAACCCGCGCCTGTTCGCGCGCGCGTTGGAGGACGCCTACGCCCGCGCCGTCGAAGAGGCGCGCCGCGCGTAACGGACCGGCGCTCCGGCGCCGTCAGGTGAACAGGTTGAGGACGGAGCCCGGTTCCGGGAGGACGGGTTTCAGGCTGTTGGCCACGTTGGCGGCGAACTCGCTGTTGACCTCGAACGACAGCGAGATGGCCGACAGGATGGTCGCATAGCGTTCCTTGAGTTCCTCCAGCTCCTGGATCTTCCGCGACTGCTCGACCTGCGTGATCTCCAGCAGCTCGGCCTGGACCTCGCTCATATCGGCGGTGATGGTCTCGCGCAACTGGAACGCCGTACCCAAGGTGGTGGTGGTGACGTCCTGGCCCACCCCGACGTCGTCGCGGAATGCGACCACCGCGTCCAGGGTCGCCTGGTTGTCGGCCTTGGTGCCCGCCACCGCGGTCAGGCCCTCGATGGCCTCGAGCTGGCTCTTGAGGTTGATGACGACGTCGCCGTTTTCGATGTCGGGATGGGCGAACAGCCACAGATTGTTCAGCTTTTCGACGACCACGTCGCGCTGGGCATTGAAGGCGGCGACCTCGTCCGCGGTCACGGTGTCGTCGTCGCCCAGGCTGTCGAACAGGGCCTGGGCATCGCCGTACAGGTCGGTGAGCTGGGAGAAGCTGTTCTTCACGTGGACCACGTACTGCTCGATGACCGGCAGGCCCTCGGCCAGCTTCACGCCCTCCCGGCGCAGGGACTCGATGGTCGCCCGGTCGCCGAGGGTGTCGTTGACCTTCTGGATCTCGTCATTGAGGCGGCGGGTGATGGTGTTCTGGAGCTGATTGAAACGAAGCTCGAACGCCGGCTTGGCAAATGCTCCGCCCAACTCCGCCAGGGTCGGGCCGAAGGAGGTGAACTCAGCCATGTTTCTGACTCCTCACGCGGGTCTTCTACCCCGTCTCCGCCAGTATATCACGAAGTGCCCATAATCGAAGACGGATTTGCCCCCGGCCGCCGCCCGTACCCGGCCTTGGCGCCGGGCCGGCGGGCGGTGTAGGTTAGCCTCCCACCGCACTCCCCCGCCGACCCCGCCCACCGCCCGTGGAACAGCGAGACATGGAACCGGACGAACGCGCACAACGGAAGGAAGCCAACCTGGAGGTGTTGAGGGAGCACCACCCGGACCTGACGGCGAACCTGGAGGCCTACGTCCCCCGCACCGAACTGGTGTTCGACGACGAGGGCAACCCGGACGTGATGCTGGAAGGGACGCCCTTCTACGGGCAGCCCCTGGACGAGCACGTGGCCCGGCAGCTGGAGGGCTTCTGGAGATCGCCCAGCCGCTTTTCCCTGCAGATCCTGCAACCGACCAGCTTGGACGACGTCGGGGCGCGCGTCCTGCACAACGTGCTCAAACGCGCCACCGAGGCCGAGGTGACGTTCGGGCAGGTGCAGCAAACCCGCAAAGCGTTCTTCGTGCTGGTGTTCGGCGTGGGGCTGGGACGGCACCTCGACGAACTGGTCGACGAGACCGGGTGCCAGGCCCTGTTCCTGGTCGAGCCCAACCTGGAGCTCATCTATCACTCGCTGGAGGTCTTCGACTGGGCGGCCCTACTGGAGAGGCTGAAGGAGCGCGGATGCCGGACCCGCTTCTTCCTCGGCCAGGACCCACTGGCCCTCAACATGAACCTGCGCAACCACTTGCGCGGAACCAACCCGTCCTCCCTCGACGGCACCTATCTGTTCACCCACTACAACAGCCCGCTGTTCGAACAGACCAGGGCGTTTCTGCTCAAGGACGCGTTCCTGGTGGTGGCGGGCCTCGGCTTCTACGACGACGAAGTCATCATGATCCGCAACAACCACGCCAACCTGTACAGCGGCACGTCGCGCCTTTACGTGCGGCCCGAACGGCCGCAACAGCCCCTGCCCGCCCTGATCGTCGGGAGCGGTCCCTCCCTCGACAAGACCATGGGCCACATCAAGGCCAACGCCGACACGGCGGTCGTCATCTCCTGCGGCTCGGCTCTCCGGCCCCTGCTGGCCGAGGGCATCGTCCCCGACTTCCATATCGAGCTGGAGAACATCAAGGTCTACGCGCTGGTCGAACAGGTCTTCCAGGAGTTCGACCTGTCTCCCATCTGCCTGATCACGTCGACCACCGTGGAGTCGTCGATCCTGCAGTTCTTCGACAACATCGTCTACTACTACCGGGCGTCTCTGAGCCCCTTCAAGATCTGGTGCGACGACGACCGCTCGTGCCTGGAGAACCCCAATCCGACGGTGGTCAACGCCGGCCTGTCGTTCGCCCAGGAGGTGGGCTTCCGCGAGTTCTATCTGTTCGGCACGGACATGGGGGCCAAGGGGACCGACCGTCACCACTCCAAGGAAGCCTACCACTACACCGAGGGGGCCGTGTTCGACGTCAAGCCCTTCAACTGGCAGGTGCCGGGGAATTTCGGCGGCATCGTGAACACCTCGACCGACCTCTACTGGACCCGCGACAGCCTGGAACGGGCCATCAGCCAGCACGCCCGCGGACGGTCCTATTTCAACTGCAGCGACGGCGCCCTGATCGGCGGCACCCTGGCCAAGCACGCGCGGTCCGTCAAGCTGCCCGAGGTCGAGGGCGGCAAGGCGGAGACGGTGCGCGCCATCATCGAGAGCTTCCCCATCTACACGGCCGAGGAATTCGACGCCAAGTGGTCCGACGACACCATCGTCGAGGACATCGACACCTTCATGGACGCCACGGTGACCCTGTTCACCGAGGTCGAGGACTTCAAGGACAAGACCTACCTGGTCGATGCCTTCCGCCTGCTCGCCGACACGACGGAGCTGATGGCCATGGCCATGGTGTTTCGCGGCACCATTCTGCAGATCCTCACCGCCAACGAGTACTACCTGAACCGGGTCATGGATCTGGATCGGTATGACGAGGTCGCCGAGATCATGCGCGAGGAGCTGCTCGACTGCCTGGAGCGCCTGCGCGAAGACGCCAAGGCCAAGTTCGGCACCCTGTCCGCGGACGCCGCCGTCAACACGCCACGCCCGGCCGATTGAGCCGCGGTCGCCGGCCACCCGGGGCGTGGCCGTTTGCTTTTTTTTGGTTGTTCGCGTCCCCCGGATTTGCGACTTTGCCGACCGTCTCGTCGCGGCGCCCGCCAATCGCCAACGGAAAACGGCCAGTCTCATGAAGATGTTGTCACGTCTCGGGGCCCTGGGCCTCGCCCTGCTCGTCGCCACCGCCGCCCCGGCCCAGCAACCGACGGAGGAGGAGCGGCAGGCCATCCTCGAGGAGGTCCAGCAGGTGTTTGCCGCCTGGACCGTGCAGGCGCAGATGCAGGCCGATCAGGAGATGCGCCCGCGACTCACCGCCCCGGCCAAGGTCGATATCGTCGACAACGCCTATGTGCTCACCCTGCCCGGGTTCTCCGTTTCCGATGGCGCCGGCCAGGGGCTGGTCGTCGGCGACGTGACCGCCCGCGTGATGCCGCTCGACGACAAGCGCCTCCGCATGGTGGCACGGTTCCCCGACCGCTGGCGGTTCTCAGCCGTCGGCGAGGCCAATGAGCCCTTCGCCGCCGACATCGTCATCGGCGATCACACCGTCGAAGGCATTATGGACCGCGAGCTGGCCCTGATCACCGACGCCGTGTACGCCTTTCGCGACGTGACCGCCACGGTGCCGGGGGAGAAGAGCCGTCTGCATATGGACGAACTGAAGGTCCAGGTGGACAGCACGAAGGAGGGCGCCACCGACACCTACAACATCGCCGCCTTGTTCCACGTCGGCAAGGTCGAGGCCGTCGGGCCGGATGGTGGGGAGCGGTTCCGCATGGGCGGACTGCGCTCGACCTCTTCGCTCAAGGACATGGACATGGTCCGCTTCGCCGCCCTGACGCGGCGGGCCAACCAGGCGATGGGTGCCGAGAACGCGGACCCGGCGGAGGTGGGGGCGGCGATCGAAGCCCTCTACACCGAGATGTTCACGGCCTTCGGCGTCATGGCCTTCGACCTCACCCTCAACGACGTGCGGGCGGTCGACGAGTTGGGCGCCGAGCAGGTGCGCATCGATCGGCTGTCCCTCGGCACCCGGTTCGCGCCGACCGACGGCGACCGGTCCGAGATCGGTCTGCGCTATGGCCACGACGGGCTGATCACGCCGCTGTTCCAAGCGACGCCCGAGCTGGACCCCCGCGCCGTGCGCCTCGATCTGAGCGTCGCCAACTTCCCGCTCAAGGCCCTGTTCAAGACCATCGGGGCGGCGGCCGGGCAACAACTGGAGCAGACGTTCAAGGCGGCTCAGACCGGCGCTCCCATGCCGACGGCACCCAACGACGATGCCCTCGCCGCGGAGTTCAAGGCGGCCCTGGAGCAGTCGGACCTGCGCCTCGCCATCAAGACCCTCCAGCTCAAGACCCCGTCCCTGGCCTCGCGGGCAGCCGGGTCCCTGGCCGTCCGTCCGGGAGGCGGGGCGGTGCCGGCCGTCGGCACGGTCGATCTGGAAATCCACGGGCTGGTGCCCACCTTCCAGGCGGTGGTGCAGCGGCCCGAAGCCCAGCAGAGCCCGGCCGTGGCCATCCTCGCCATCCTGCAGGCCCTGGGGAAACCCAGCGGCAAGGACGCCGCCAACCCGGTGATGCGCTACCGCATCCAGCTCACGGAAGCGGGGCAGACGTTGATCAACGGGGTCGACCTGGCGCAGCTCGGGCAGGCCCAGCAGCAGCAGCAACAGCAGCCGCAGCAGCGGGCACCTGCTAATCGGCCGCCAGTGCCTCCCCTGCAAGGGCAATGACGCTGTCCCAGTCGTCCTGGGCCGGCTGCCGGAACAGGCGCATGGACGGGTACCAGGGCGAATCCTCGCGGTCCATCAGCCACCGCCAATCCGGGGCGCGGGCCAGCAGGACCCACACCGGCCGGGCCAGGGCGCCCGCCAGGTGGGCGATGGCCGTGTCCACGGTAATGACCAGATCCAGGTGATGCAGGATGGCCGCGTCGTCGACGAAGGAGTCGGCGCCGGCCTCGAGTTCCGCGCCCAGGTCGACGAAGGGCCGGCCGGGCCGCAGGCCCGCCGCCTGCTCGCGCCCCGGCCCCGCCTGGAGGCCGACGAAGGTGCCGCCGAAACCGTCCATCAGGCGTTCCAGCCGGGCCAGCGGGATGGATCGATGGCGGTCTGACGGGTTGTTCGGATTGCCCTGCCAGCACAGGCCGATGCGGGGCCGCGGCAGGGCCTCGATGCGTCCGCGCCACGCCTCCACCCGCTCCGGCTCGGCGCGCAGATAAGGGACCTGGTCGGGAACCGTGGCGGGCGTGGTGCGGAAGACGCCGGGCAGGCTGAGGAAGGGCAGGTGCACGGTAAACGGCGGCACCGCCTCGCCGGACACGACCACCTGCGACACCCCGTCCACCGGGGCGAACAACCGCCTCATGCGGGGCTTGCACCCCACCACCACGCGCCCGCCGCGGGCCGCCACCAGGGGCACGTAGCGGATGAACTGGATGCTGTCGCCCAGGCCCTGCTCGGCGTGCAGGAAGATGGTGTCGCCGGACAGCGGCCGGCCGTCCCACAGCGGCACCCCGTAGTCCCGCTGCTTGCGCAGGAAGGCCGGCCAGCGCCACTCCAGCTCCCGCCACCCGGCCAGCCAATCCCCTTTCAGGAGCAGGACCTGGGCCAGGTGGTAGTGGGCGAGGGCGTTGTCCGGCGCGGCGCGGATGATGGCCCGGTAAATGGCGATGGCCTCGTCGAGCCGTCCCTGGCGCAACAGGGACAACGCCAAGTCCGGGGCCTCGGCGGCGGGTACCGAATCCTGGGCGATCATGGGGACTGCATTGCCGGCCGACCCGGCCGGGTCACCGTTCGGCCGAGGGCGCGGCGGTGCCGTCGCTCATGGCCCGGGCTTCGGCGAACTTCTCCACGTCGCGCCGGCCCAGGCAGACGCGGCAGGTGGGGTTGAGGTCGCCACTGCGGATCTCGCCGCGGATGCGCGCCATCTCGGGTCCGTCCCAGATGTCCTTGAGCGTCCGGTCCTTGACGTTGCCGACCACCAGGTTCTTGGCGAAGAAGGTGCAGCACGGCGTCACGTCGCCGTTGGACCATACGTGCAGGCTGTTGAACGGATAGGCGCAGTGGGGCTCTTCGACGTGGACGGAGTCGATGTCGGCGACCGTCCCCGTGGCCCTCAGCTCGTCGATGGCGCTGAAGTCCACCAGTTGCTGGAAGTCCAGGTAGTCCGCCTTGTCCCGCCACTTGTCCAGGAACATCTCGCGTTCGTGGTGGTTGAACTCCTGCACGCAGAAGCACAGGCGGAGCACCGGAAGCTTGGAGCCGTGACGGCGGCGGACCTCCAGGAACGCCTCGATGTTGCGCTCGATCAGCTCCAGCTCGTCCTTGCCGCGGATGCGCTCGTAGGTTTCCGGCGTCGCCGCGTCGAGCGAAATCTCCAGGCGGGCGACCCGCTGGGTCACCAGGAACTCGGACAGCGCCTCGTTGAGCAGCACGCCGTTGGTGCCCAGGAACACGTCCATGACGTCGGCCTCCCGCACCGCCCGCATCACGTCGCGGATGCCCTTGTAGAGCAGGGGCTCGGCGCCCATGCCGACGACGGCCGCCGGCAGTCCGTGCGCGCGGCACTCGGCGAGAGCGGTTTCGAGGGTGTCGAGGCCGAGGGTCGCCTTGGGCTCGTGGTGGTTGACCGTGTAGCACATGACGCAGTCGAGGTTGCACCGGTTGACCAACTCGAACGACACCGTCAGCGGGAACGCCGGCAGGAACCCGTTTTCGTCGTAGTTGAGGCTCTTGTAGTAGTCCCGCCGGTAGTCGCGGAAGCGGTCGCCGAACGCCTCGGCCAGCGTGGCCTCGATGTCGGTGAACTTGAAGGTGGCGGTGAACTCGGTGTTGGTCCGCAGGTCCGCCGGCGGCATGGGGTCCACCGGTGCCGCGGTCGCCGGTGCCGACCGTTCTGTCATGCTTCGGCCCTCCATTCTAGAGCGTCGCCTCCTCCATAATGTAGGAACCCTGCGGCCACCGGCAATCGCCAACCGCCCGCCAACGGACATCCGAGGGTAGGCGGTCATGGTTACCGTCGGGTTAAGGACATCGGGACGAAAATTGAGCGCAGCCGACGGAGGCGGCGGTATACCATGGCGCCGGCCTGCGGGCCCCGGCCGGTGGCGACGGGGGTCCGAGACGGGGAGGACGGTGATGTCGGACGCCGGGGACCTGGACAGCGCACGGCACCTGATCGAGGCCGGGCGTCTCGACGAGGCGTCGGAGATCTGCCGCCGGAACATCGAACGGTCCGCCGATCCCGAGGCCATCTTCCTGCTGGCCGTGATCGCCGGCAAGGGCGGCCTTCTGGCCGAATCGGTGACCTTGTTCGAGGAGGCCCGGCGACGGCTGCCCGAGCGCGCCGACGTCGCCTACAACTACGGCGTCATCCTCCGCTCCATGGGTAAGCTCGACGCCGCCATGGAGCAGTGGGCGCGCGCGGCCGAGCTCAATCCCGCCCTTGAGGATGCCCGCTTCAACCTGGGCCGGGGCCACGCCGAGAAGGGGCGCTGGGACGACGCCATCGGCGCCTACGACTCGGTCCTCGCTGTCAACGCCGATCACGTCGCCGCCCTGTACAACCAGGGCAACGTGTATTTCCGCATGGGGCGCCGCGACCGGGCGCGCGCCTGCTTCGCGCGGGTCGTGGCCCTCGATGCCGGCCACGTCCAGGCCCGCATCAATCTGGGCCTGACGGACCAGAGGGATGGCCGGACGGCGGACGCCATCCGCAGCCTCGAGGCGGCCGTGGCGCTGGCGCCGGACAACGTGCTCGCCCATTTCAACCTGGGACAGGCGCTGCTCCAGCACGGCCGGCTCGGCGCCGGCCTCACCGAGCTCGAGTGGCGGCGCAAGGTCCAGGACCTCCGCTTCCCGGTGTCGGGCCAGACGGCGTGGACCGGCGGCGACCTGACCGGGCGCCGCATCCTGCTGTACGGCGAGCAGGGCCAGGGCGACGTCATCCAGTTCCTGCGCTACGCGCGGCCGGTGGCCGACCGGGGCGCGACGGTGACGGTCTGTTGCCATCCCCCCTTGGTGCGCGTGGCGCGGAGCGCCGACGGCGTCGGCGAGGCCATCGCCTTCGGCGACCAGCCGCCACCGTTCGACACCTACGCGCCGTTGATGAGCCTGCCCCACCTCCTCGGCATGGACTCCGCGGACGCCATCCCGCCGGCGCCGTACCTGACCCCGCCGCCGGCCCGTCCGCTGGCGGCGGGTGCCGGCACCCTGCGGGTGGGACTGGTGTGGGCCGGCAGCCCGGCGCACGAGGACGACATCAACCGCTCGTGCCCGTTCGCGGCGCTGCGGCCCCTGTTCGACCTGCCGGGCATCGCATGGTTCAGCCTGCAGGTGGGCAGCGGTGCCGGCGACCCGGCCGCGGCGGGCATGGCGGACGTCATCCAGGACCTCGGCGCCGAGTTCGCCGATTTCGCCGATACGGCGGCGGCCGTCGAGGCCCTCGACCTGGTGGTGTCGGTGGACACGGCCGCCGCCCATCTCGCCGGGGCCCTGGGCCGGCCGGTGTGGCTGATGCTGCAACGGGTGCCCGACTGGCGATGGCCCCGCGACGGCGCCGAGACGCCCTGGTACCCCAGTGCCCGCCTGTTCCGGCAGCGGACGGACGGCGACTGGGATGGCGTGGTCGACGCCTTGCGCGGTGCCCTCGCCGAACTCGCCCGCGGGCGGCGGCCGGAGCCTGCGTCCCCTAAATGAACCCCGCCGCGGCGATGCCGCGGCGGGTCCCGAAAAGCGCTCGACCGATAAAGGCCGATGAGCCGACGATCCTATCGGAACAGCGACAGGATCCCCTGCTCCGCCTGGCCGGCGAACGCCAAGGCGCTGATGCCGAGCTGCTGCCTGGTCTGCAAGGCCAGCAGGTTGGCACCTTCCTCGTTGATGTCGGCCAGGGTCAGTTTGGCGGCACCGGTTTCCAACGTATTGACGTACTGCTCGGTGAAGTCGAGGCGGGTCTGGAGCAGTGCCACGTTGGAACCCAGCGTCTGGGCGTTGGTCCGCAGGGTCGTCAACGCCGTGTCCAGCTTGTCCACCACCAGGTTGATCGACGACGTGTTGCCCTCGATCACGTACGACGTGTCATTGGCGGTGATCGAGATGCCCGTGGTCGTGGCCGCCGTGATGATGAAATAGGCGGCCGCCGAGGGCGCTCCGGCGCCGGTTTCCGCCGCGGTGAACGACGTCAAGGCAAGCACGTCGCCGGCGCTCAGCGTCAGGGTGGTGCCCGTCTGGGTGCCGAGGGCCAGGGTCACGTCAATGGAATCGTAGTCGAAGACGATGGTGTCGCCGGTCGTCAGGGTACGCGCCGATCCCTGGAAGGTGAGGACGACGCCGGTGACGCCACCCGAGTGGTCAAAGGAGGTGAGGGCGGCGAAGTTGGCCACCGTGCCGCCGGTCGCCACGATGGCGGCCGCACCGATGGCGAGACCGGATTCCCGGATGTTCACGGAATCGACGGTGAGCAGGCTCGCCGTCTTTTCACTGAACGACACCGACAGGGTCGTCGACGTGCTGTTGATCAGGTTGGTGCCCTGATAGGACGTGTCGTCGGCGAGGGTCCCGATCTGGGTCCGCAGGTTGTTGAACTGGCTGATCAGGTCCGTGAACTGGGTCCCCGTCGCCGATTTCATGCTCTGGACGATACCCTTGAGCTGGCGGACCACGTTCTCGATGGCCTCGACGCCCTCGAGGGCGGCGCTGACCGTGCTGATCCCCTGGTCGATCCCGTCCTTCTTCTCGGTGAAGTCGACGGCCCGGTCGTCCAACGTCTTGGCCTGGAAGAAGGCCACCGGATCGTCGATGGCGGACGCCACCTCGAGGCCGGTGGACAGACGGTTCTGCGTCCGGTCGATCAGGTCGGTGGTGTTCTGAAGGGAAAGCAGACTGCTGCGTACGGCAGCAGAAAGGGTAATGTCAGCCATTTGTTTGCTCCTTTCTAGAGGCACTCCGCGGGATCATTTCTGTCCCGCACAATCCCGACGTCCGCACGACAGCGTTCTGCAGTCGTGGCTCCCGCCGGGACCACGTCAGTCCACCTAGTATAGCGTCGCCGCGGTCCCCTGTAAACTGCGAGAACCTTTGTTTTTTCACCGTTTCCGGTGCGCTTTGGCGACCCTTCGCGAGCGCACTTGGACGGTCCGGGCCCGTCGGCCAGCCCGCATTTCTGACATCCACCATGGTCTGCGCGGCGCCGTCCCGCCGACAGGGCAGGAGAGCCGCGCCGCGACGCAGACCGTGGCGGATGTCAGAAATGCGGGCTAATATTGCGCCGCAACAAAGAGGGGCACCCGTGAAGCTGGAGCAAACCGTCCACCGTCTGTGGCACGCCGTGGCCGCCGACGAGGCCCTGGCCGCGCTCGACTGCCGGCGCGAAGGCCTGGAGTCCGCCGACGTCGAGGCCCGTCGGCGCCTGTTCGGCCCCAACGAGCTGCCCAAGCCCAAGCGGCCCGGGCTCGTCGCCCTGTTCGTCCGCCAGTTCAAGAGCCCCATCATCTACCTGCTGCTGGCGGCGGCGGTGGTCTCGGTGGCCATCGGCGAGGGCACCGACGCCACCTTCATCTTCGCCGTGCTGATGATCAACGCGGTCATCGGCACCATCCAGGAATGGAAGGCCGAGACCAGCGCCGAAGCCCTGAGCGCCATGATCCACAACTGGGTGGTGGTGCGCCGCAACGGCGAGCGCCACCGCATCGACGGCGCCGAGCTGGTGCCCGGCGACATGGTGCTGCTGGAATCGGGGACCCTGGTGCCGGCCGACATCCGGCTGGTGTCGGCCATCGACGTCAAGGCCGACGAATCCCTGCTGACCGGGGAATCGCTGCCGGTCGGCAAGACCGCCGACCTGGTGCTGCCCGAGCAGAGCGTGGTCGGCGACCGCCGCAACATGCTGCATGCCGGCAGCACGGTGCTCAACGGCCGTGCCGAAGGGGTGGTCACCCAGACCGGATTGCACACCGAGATCGGCCGCATCGCCCAGGCGCTGACCACGGCCAAGACGGCGGCGCCGCCCCTGGTCATCCGGCTCGAGCGCTTCACCCGTACCATCGGGGCGCTGGTGGTGGGGGCGGTGATCATCATCGCCCTGGTGGAGTACCTCAAGGGCATGGCGCCGGCCGACATCTTCTTCGTCGCCGTGGCCCTGGTGGTCTCCGCCATCCCCGAGGGCCTGCCGGTGGCCATCACCATCGCGCTGTCGGTCGGCACGGCGCGCATGGCCCGGCGCAACGTCATCGTGCGCTCCCTGCCGGCGGTGGAGGGGCTGGGGGCGTGCACCCTGATCGCCAGCGACAAGACCGGGACCCTGACCTGCAACGAGCTGACGGTGAAACGCCTGTTCCTGCCCGGCCTCGGCGACGTCCAGGTGGAAGGCGAGGGCTACCAGCCCCGTGGCCAACTGGTCCGGAGCGGCCAATCGGCGGACGGGGCCACCAAAGACGCGGCGGGCTTGCTCGCCGTCGCCGGCGCGCTCTGCAACGAGGCCACATTCCGCCTGACCGAGGACGGCTATCACCATTTCGGCGACACCGTGGACGTGGCCTTCCTGGTGCTGGGCGGCAAGCTGGGCGTGGACCGCGACGAGCTGCTGGAGCACCACGCGGAGGTGGGGTTCGTCCCCTTCGAATCGGCGCGCCGCTTCGCCGCCAGCATCAACCGCCATGGGGCCGAGACCCAGGCCCACGTCAAGGGCGCCGCCGAAGTGGTCCTGCCCCTGTGCGACGGCATCGATCAGCAGGCCATGCTGAACGAGGCCGAGCGCATGGCGGCCGACGGCTACCGGGTGCTGGCGGTGGCCTCCGGCCCCATCGCCGACGTGGCGGCGGCCGAGAAGAGCCCCGACGGACTGCGCGGACTGGCGTTCCTCGGCCTGGTCGGGCTCATTGATCCGCTGCGCGCCGAGGTGCCCGACGCGGTGGCCCGCTGCGGCCAGGCCGGCGTCCAGGTGCGGATGGTCACCGGCGACCATCCGGCCACGGCGCTGGCCATCTCCCGCGAGCTCGACATCGCCGAGTCGCGGGACCAGGTCGTCACCGGCGTCGAGCTGGCGGGCCTGGCCTCCGATCCGGCCGAGACCGACCTCACCGTGGACGTCGCCCGCGTGTTCGCCCGCGTCGAGCCCATCCAGAAGCTGGCCATCATCGAGTCCTGCCAGCGGGGCGGCCATTTCGTCGCCGTCACCGGCGACGGCGTCAACGACGCACCGGCCCTGCGCGCCGCCCACATCGGAGTGGCCATGGGCAAGGAAGGAACGGACGTGGCGCGCGGCGCCGCCGACCTCATCCTCACCGACGACAACTTCGCCTCCATCGTCAACGGCATCGAGGAGGGCCGCACCGCCTACGACAACGTGCGCAAGGTCATCTACCTGCTGGTCAGCACCGGCGCGTCGGAGATCGTGCTGTTCTTCCTGGCCTTGATCGCCGGCCTGCCTCTACCCCTGTTCGCCGTCCAGCTCCTGTGGCTCAACCTGGTGACCAACGGCGTCCAGCACATCGGGCTGTCCTTCGAGAAGGCGGAACCCGGCGTCGTCAAACGCCCGCCGCGGCCGCCGGACCAGCCCATCTTCGACCGCGCCATGATCGAGCAGACGGCGATCTCCGGCCTGTTCATCGGCATCGTCGCCTTTCTGGTGTTCTGGTGGCAGATGGAGCAGGGGGTGCCCGAGTTCCAGGCCCGCAACACGACCCTCCTGCTCATGGTGCTGTTCGAGAACGCCCATGTGTTCAACTGCCGTTCGGAGTCCCGCTCGGTGTTCAGGGTCCCCTTGAACGCCAACTGGCTGCTGATCATCCTGGTGGCGGCGGCCCAGGCCATCCACATAGCCGCCGCCTACGTGCCCGGCCTCAACACGGTGCTGCGCATGGAGCCCTACACCTTCGAGACCTGGATCACGGTGGCGCCCATCGCCCTGGGCTTGGTGGTGGTGATGGAGATCTACAAGGCCATCCGCTACGGCCGCGACAAACCTCACTGATCGGGGGATGCCTCGGCACGGAGCAGGGCCTCGCTGCCGGTGACCACGTCCATCAGCTCGGTGGTGATCTCGTCCTGGCGCAGGCAGTTTTCGGTGCGTCGCAGTCCGTCCAGCTTCTTCTCGATGTTCTCGCGGGCAGCGCTCATGGCGGCCAGGCGGGCCGCGTTCTCGCCGGCCAGGGCCTCCATGGCGGCGTGGGCCAGTTCGGCGAAAACGTATTCCTCGGCCAGGCGCTCGATGAGGCGCGGGCCGGGCAGACTCAGCAGCGGTGGGATGTCGGCACCGGAGCGCGCGGCGGCATCGAGGGGCAGCAGGGTGGTGTGCCGCACCTGCCATCGCCCGCCGCCGCCAGTGCGGGCGTAGAGCATGTCGAGCCGCATGATCTCGTCCCGTTCGAACCGACGATAGAGCTCCTCGGCGACGCGCCGGGCCAGTACCGGGACGCCGTCCCGGTGCGAGGTCATGGGCGCACTCCACGCCGCCTCCCACTGCCGCTCGCGCACCGTTTGCAGGCCCCGGCTGCCGACGACGAACAAAGGGCCGCCGGCCGCCACGGCCGTCTCGGCATGGCCCAGCAGCACCTCGTTGAGGGCGCCGACGAAACCGTGCTCGCTGAGGAACAGCAGAATGGCGGGCGGTGTTACGGTCTCGTCGCCCGACCTCGTGGGCCAGTCGGCGGGCGGGGTGAGGGCGAGCGCCTTGCCCAGGGCGGCGTCGATGACCTCGGCGTAGCGCCGCGCCCCGGCCAGGGCGCCGGACGCCTGTTGCAGGCGCACCGCGGCCATCGCCCGCATGGTGGTCACCACGTCGAGCAGCTCGGTGACGCTGTGGATGCGCGCCCGCAGCCGTGACAGTCGTTCCACCGGACGCCCCCCTACCCGTCGGACATGGCGGCGGCCAGGGCGCCCACGTGGCGCTCCAGGTCGGCCCGGTCGTCGTCGCCGAGGGTGCCGGTGGCGTCGATGCGTGCCGCCAGATCGGCGCACTGGTCGGCCAGCCAATCGGCCAGGTGGCTCTTGAACCGCTCCACCGCGTCGGCATCCAGGTCGTCGAGCACGCCCGTGGCCACCGCGGCCAGCAATGCCGCCTCCAGGGAGACCGGCAGTGGCCGGAACTGGGGCTGCGCCAGCACCGCGCGAATGCGCCGGCCGTGCTCGACGGTGCGGCGGGTGCGTTCGTCGACCATGCCGCCGAAGCGGGTGAAAACCTCCAGCTCCAGGAATTGCGCGTAGTCCAGGCGCAGCCGCTTGGACAGCTCCCTGATGGCCGGCGGCTGGGCCTTGCCGCCCACCCGGGACACGCTCAAGCCGACGTTCACCGCCGGCTTCTGGCCTTCGTAGAACAGCTTGGGCTCCAGATAGATCTGGCCGTCGGTGATGGAAATCAGGTTGGTGGGGATATAGGCGCTGAGATTGCCCGCCTGGGTCTCGGCGATGGGCAGGGCGGTTAACGAGCCGCCGCCCAGTTCCGCGCTCAGCTTGGCCGAGCGTTCCAGCAGCCGCGAATGGATATTGAAGATGTCCCCCGGATAGGCCTCCCGCCCAGGCGGGCGGCGCAACAGCAGGGAGAGCTGCCGATAGACGGCGGCGTGCTTGGTCAGGTCGTCGAGGACCAGCAGGGTGTCCTTTCCCTGATAAGTGAAGTGCTCGGCGACGGCGCAGGCGGCGTAGGGGGTGATCCACTGCAGTCCCGGCGGCGCCTCACCCTCGCCGATGACGAATACGCAGCGCTCGATGGGCCCGTGGCGGCGCACCGCGGAAATCACCTGATTGACCGACGACGCCTTCTGGCCGATGGCGGCGTAGACACAGATGACGTCGCTGTCCCGCTGATTGATGATGGTGTCGACGGCGAGGGCCGTCTTGCCCGTCTTGCGGTCGCCGATGATCAGCTCGCGCTGGCCCCGGCCGAAGGGGACGAGGGCGTCCACCACGGTGAGGCCGGTCAGCAGCGGCTGGCTTACCAGATCCCGGTCGACGATGGCCGGCGCCGGGCCGTCGACCGGGGCGAAGGTCTCCGTCTCGGGCGGTGGTTCGCCGTCCAGGGGCCGACCCAGGGGGTCGACGACCCGGCCGAACAGCGCCTCGCCCACCGGCACCCGCACCACGGTGCCGGTGCCGTGCACCGGCGCGCCGGCCCCGATGTCCTGCCAGGGCGACAGCAGGACGCAGCCGATATCCCGGCGGTTGAGGGACACGGCCATACCGTAGGACCCGGTGCCGAAGCGAAGCAGTTCGTCCTGGCGGGCGTCGGGAAGCCCGGCGACGGTGGCCACGCCGTCGCCGACCCGGACCACCACGCCCACCTGATCCAGATGGGGCTCGGGGACGACGGCGTCCGCCCGCCGGTGGGCGTCGTCGAACCAGCGGTCCAGGTCGTCACGCAGCCGGCTCATGCTCGACCAGGACGTCCTTGGTGGCGGCCAGCGCTCCCTGCCAACTGAAGTCCAGGGTGGCGAAAGGGAAGCCGATGCGGGCGCCGGCGATGAGGTCCTCATCCGCGGCGAAGGCAATGGTCACCTCGCCGCCCAGCCGCCGGGCCAGGCGTTGACGCCATTCGCGTTCGCCGTCCGGGGAGAGGGCCGGCGCCGTGGTCACCGTCACGGCCGCCTTGGCCGGCGCGCCCACCAGACGCCGCACCTCCTCGGCCGTCATTGCCGCCAGGTGACCGTCCAGGCGCTCCAGGGCCGCCTCCGTCACCGCCAGGTGACTGGTGCGCGCGAGCAGGCTCTCGGACAGGGTCACCGCCAGGGACGCGGCGTTGTCCCGCAGCGCCGCCAGGGCGTCGGCGCGCTCGGCGGCGATCTGTTTGCGCGCCTCGGCCACAAGGTCGTCGGCCTCGCGGCGCGCCTCGACGAGCACGCGGCGTCTTTCGTCCTCGATGCGGGCGCGGGTATCGCGCAAGGTGGCGCGGCGTTCCTCGTCCACCTCGTCGAGCCGCGCCTGGCACTGGACGGCTACCTCTTCGGCGGCCAGCCGGCACTTGTCGGCCTCGGTCTGCGCCGCCTCGATCTCCTGACGGCGACGCTCGATGACGTTGGTCACGGGCTTGTACAGGAACCGGTGGAGGATCCACACCAGGATCAGGAAGTTGATGGCCTGGAGGGCCAGCGTCCACCAGTCGAAGGTCATGGCGCGGCGCCGACCAGCGGATTGGCGTAGAGCAGCAGCAACGCGATGACCAGGCAGTAGATGGCCATGGTCTCGATCATGGCGAGACCGACGAACAAGGTGCGCGAGAGGGGACCCGCCGCCTCGGGCTGGCGGGCGATGGCCTCCATGGCGGCGGCAATGGCGCGGCCTTCGGCATAGGCCGGCATGATGGCGCCGATGGACACCGCCACCACGGCACCGATGATGCTGAGCGTTTCTATGGTCATGTCACCCCCCGCGGCGTTTGCCGCCGTCATCAGGTTTCGAACGAGCCGGTCGCCGCGGCCAGGTACACTGTCGCCAGGACCGTGAAGATGTAGGCCTGGACCAGGCCGATGAGGATGCCCAGCGCCATGATGGGGATGGGCACGAACAGGCCGGCCACGGCCAAGAGCAATGCCACGATCAACTCGTGGCTCATGATGTTGCCGAACAGGCGGACCATCAGCGAGAAGGTGCGCGTCAGCTCGGCCAGGACGTGGAGCGGCAGCAACAGTGGGTTGGGCCGGACGTAGTGGGTCAGGTACGCCTTCAGTCCACGGGCGCGGATGCCGTAGACGTGACCGGCGAAAAACACGATCAGGGCCAGCGCGCCGGTGGTCTCCAGCCGCGCCGTCGGCGCCGTGACGCCGGGCACCTGCATGGTCAGGTTGGCCACCACCAGGAAGATGAACAAGGTCGCGATCAATGGCAGGAACGGGTCCGGACGCTGGCGGATGGCATCGCGGATCTGGTCGCTGATGCCGCCGACAATGAGCTCGAGGACGGCCTCCTTCAGTCCGGCGTGCGCCCGCAGGCGGCGAGTCATCAGGAAGCTGGCGATGCCCAGCCCGGCCACGATCCCCCAGGTGACGACGACAGCCTCGCTGATGGCCACCGGACCGATGTGGAACAGCAGGTGGGTTTCCAGGGGCGAGTGGTCCATCATGGCGCCGGCTCCCGGCGGCGCAGGGCCAACAGGCGGGCGGCGAGGAACCCGGCCGCCGCGGCGAGCAGCGGTCCCGCGCCCTGGGTCGCCGCGCCCCACAACAGGGCGGCCAAGGCGCCCAGGCGCAGCACGTGCAGCCCCACCGCCCGTGCGTCCGTTCCCGCGGTCGCGTACAGCCGCACATTGAGCCGCAGGGCGCGGAAGAAGGCGAGCCCGGCGCCGAACCCGAGGGCGGCGAAGGCGGCGACCGTGGCCACGTCTGCCGCGCTCATTCCACGTCGATCCTTTTCCACGCCATGTAGCACCCCGCGCACAGCCCGCCGAACAAGAGGCTGACGGTCCAGAATACGCCGGCATCGAGCGTCCGGTCGAGCCACCGGCCGATGAACATGCCGACCAGGGTGGGCACCACGATCAACGCTCCCAGCGAACCGATCAGGGCCAGGTTGCGGGCCAGCGGCCGTTCCCCCTCGCGCTGCCAGAATTCGTGGCGGCGGCGGCGGGTGCGCACCCCTTCCTGCAGCGGCTCGCCATCCCCGCGCGGGCGGTCATCCATCGGTTCGCTCTCCAACGACGGCCTGCGGCGCGGCCGCTCCACCGGCCTCCGGCGGATTCAGATATCGGTGGATGTGGCGGATGGCGGCAAGATGGAGACGGGCGGTGGCGCTGCGCGCCTCCTTCTCGCGCTCTTCCGTCTCACGGAACGCGGCGAGCACGTTGTGCTCCAACTGGTGGAGGTTGTCGCCGCGCACCGCTTCGCGGGTGGCCACCTCCACCCAGCGGCCGTCACGCACGGCGAGAACGCCGCCGCGCACCGCCACGTGCCCCTCGGCTCCGGCCCCGTCGCGCCAGCTCAGGACCGAGACGGTCAATGCGGTGAGGAAGCATGTGTGTCCGGGCAGGATGCCGAAAGCGCCGGTCTCGTCCTCAGCCCGCACGGCGGCCACGTCGTCCACCTGGACCACCACCTCGGTCGGCGTGGTTACCGAAAGCCTCAGTCTCATGCCGCGTCGCGCAAGGCGCGCTCCTTGTCGCGGGCCTCATCCAGCGTGCCCACCATGTAGAGGGAGCTTTCCGCCCAGTCGTCGGCCTCACCGTCGAGGACGGCGCGGCAGCCGGCCACGGTGTCGGCCACGTCCACCGACCGTCCGGGAAGCCCGGTGAACGTTTCGGTGACCATGAACGGCTGGGTGAGAAAGCGCAGCAGCCGGCGCGCCCGATTGACCGTCTTGCGGTCGGCGGCGCTCAGCTCCTCGATGCCGAGCAGCGAGATGATCTCCTGGAGGTCGCGGTAGTGCGCGATGGTCCGCCGCACCTCTTGGGCTACCGCCTCGTGCTCGGCGCCGACGGCCCGCGGGTCCAGCAGCACCGACGTGGAGGACAACGGATCGATGGCCGGGTACAGGCCCTCGGCCGCCATCTCCCGCGACAGGACGATGGTCGAATCCAGGTGGCTGAAGGTCTCGGCCACGGCCGGGTCGGTGAAATCGTCGGCCGGAACGTAGACCGCCTGGATGGCGGTAATGGCGGCATCGCGGACCGAGGCGATGCGCTCCTCGATTTCGGCGATCTCGCTGGCCAGGGTCGGCTGATAGCCGACCCGCGACGGCAGCCGGCCGAGCAGGCCCGAAACCTCGCCGCCGGCCTGGACGAAACGGAAGACGTTGTCGATCAGCAGGAGCACGTTCTCGCCCATGGCGTCGCGGAAGTGCTCGGCGATGGTGAGCGCCGTCATGCCGACCCGCCACCGCGCGCCGGGCGGCTCGTTCATCTGCCCGAAGACCAGGGCGGTGCGTTCCAGCACTCCGGACTCGGCCAGCTCGAGCAGCAGCTCGTGACCTTCGCGCGACCGCTCGCCGACGCCGGCGAACACCGAGATGCCGGCGTACCGCTCCACCGTGGTCCGGATCAGTTCCATGATCAGAACGGTCTTGCCGACCCCGGCGCCGCCGAACATGGCGGCCTTGCCTCCCTTGGCCAGCGGGGCCAGCAGATCGACCACCTTGATGCCGGTTCGAAATACCTCCTCGGCCGTGCCCTGTGCCTCCAGGGGCGGGGCCGGACGATGGATGGGGCTTCGCGGCACGTCGTCGGCGAACGGCGCCAATCGGTCCACCGCCTCGCCGACCACGTTGAGCACCCGGCCCAACACCGCCTTGCCCACCGGGACCGTGATGGACTCCCCGGTGGCCTCCACCGGCGTCCCCCGGGCCAGGCCGGCCGTGCCTTGCATGGCCACGGTGCGCACCGTCTCGCCGTCCAGATGCTGCTGGACCTCGAGCGTAAGGCGATGGGGACCGTCCCAGGCCACTTCGAGGGCGCTGTTGAGAGCGGGCAGGTCGGTGCCGTCGAACCGCACGTCGACGACCGATCCGGTGACGCCGACGACGGTGCCCCCGGCCGCCTCCCCGCGCGCGTCGGTCCCCGCCATTACCGACGATCTCCCAGATCTCGAACCCCGTAACCGAAGGTTAGGCGGTGACCTACAACGGGTCAACCGAACCGCGAAGCCGGGGCCGCCGCCGCCGGTACGGTTTGATCGGGCTTGGCCCGCACTCTACACTGCCCGTTTCGAGGGCCCGCCGGTGCGGCTTGGTCGTGTGGGAGCCGCCTCGTCCCGGGGTGGAGACGATGGTTCCGCGGTGAAACGCATAATCCTGATCCTCGCCGCCGGCGTCGCCGTCGTCGTGGCGGCGGTCCTGGCCCTCCCGCACCTGATCGACTGGAACGAGTACAAGGGCGTCCTCGCCGCCGAGGCCCGCGCCCTCACCGGACGTCAACTGACCATCGGTGGCGACCTGCGTCTGGCCGTGCTGCCGGCGCCGGCCCTGGTCGCCCGCGACGTGCGGCTGGCCAATGTGGAGGGGGCGAAGAGCCCCCACATGGTGCGGCTCAAGGCACTGCGGGTGCACATCGCCTGGCTGCCGATGCTGGTCGGACGGGTGCACGTCGAGACCATCCGGCTGGTGGAGCCGGAAATCCACCTGGAGGTGCTGCCCGACGGCCGACGCAACTGGCATCTGGACGCCGACCCGGCGGCCGTCGACCGGGCGGCGGCGGGAGCTTTGGGCCCGGCCCTGCGGCTCAACGCATTCGCCATCGAGAACGGGGTGGTGGTCTACCGCGACGCGCGGCGCGGCGCCGTCGGGCGGGTGGTCGGCGTCAACGCCGATATTGCCGCGGCGTCCTTGAGCGGGCCCTTCGAAAGCGCGGGCCGGCTTGTGGCCTACGGCCTGCCAATGACCTTCGAAATGGCCGTCGGCCGCATCATCCACGGCCGCACGGTGCCCCTCAACGCGCGGCTCACCACCGGCGCCGGGACCGTTGCCGTCGACGTGGCCGGCACGGCGACGGGACTCGACGATACCCCCAAGTTCAAGGGCCGGATCGCGGCCCGTGGACAAAGCCTCGCGGCGCTGGCGCAGGCCGCCGCCGGGGTCCGCTCCCTCCCCGGCTTCCTGGACCAGGACTTCGAGCTGGACGGCTCCCTGGTGGCGGCGGCGGGCGGCATCGAGATCGGCGAGGGCGCCCTGCGCCTGGGCAAGACGAGGGCCGATGGCACCGCGTCCGTGCGGCCCGGGACCCCGCCGGCGGTCACCGTGGCGGTCACCGTGCCGCGCGTGGACCTGGACCGCTGGCTTGACCTGGGCGCGGCCGCGACCGACGACGGCACGTCGGCGGCGCCACCCGGCGAGCGGACCTCCGCGGCCTCCATTGCCCTCGAGCCGCGGCCGAAGACGCCCGAGGGGGAGATCCCCGTTCTCGCCCTGCCCGAACATGTGGGGGTGGCGTTGACGGCGTTGGTGGACGCCGTGGATTACCGGGGCCGCACCGTCGGCCCGGTACGGCTGTCGGCGGACCTGGCCGGGGGCGAAATCACGGTGAGCCAACTGACGGCGCGGTTGCCGGGCGCCACCGACATCGCCGTTTTCGGCTTCGTCACGGCAGCCGACGACGGTCCCCGGTTCGACGGCGAGGCCGAGGCGAGGGCGGGCGACCTGAGACCGATGGTGCGGTGGCTGGGGGGCACGATGCCGGCCATTCCCGCCGATCGCCTGCGCCGCCTCGTCCTGCGCGCCGACCTGGCCGCCACGCCGACCGGGATGCGCGCATCCGGCATCGAAGCGCAGATCGACGAGTCGCGACTGAGCGGTGGCGTCGGCGTGACCTTCGGGACGCGGCCGGCCGTCGACCTGTCGATGGCGGTCGACCGCCTCGATGTGGACACCTATCTGGCCGCTTCGATGCCCGCGCCCGCCGGGCCTCCGCCATCGCCCTCGTCACTCCTGGCCCCCCTCGCCGCCTTCGACGCCACCGTCGATGCCCGGGTCGGCGAACTGGTCTATCGGGCGACCCCGATGAAGGACGTGGTCTTCAAGGGCGGCGTGGCCAACGGCACCCTGTCGGTCGACGACCTGAGTGTCGCCCGGTTCGCCGGTGCCTCCGCCCGCGTGACCGGGGCCGTGCGCCACCTGGACGGAGTCCTGGAGCTGTCCGACGTCCGCCTGCGCCTGGAGACGGACGCCCCCGAGCGCCTGCTGCGGCTGGCCGGCGTGGCGCCGCCGGGCGGGCTGGGGCCGACCCGGGTCGAAGGGCGCCTCGACGGCACCCTGGTGACGCCGGCCCTCGACCTCACCGTCCAGACGGCCGGCGGGTCCCTTGTTGCCGAGGCCGGGGCGCGCCTGCTGCCGCCCGGCATCGAAGGACGGGTGATGATCCGGCACGACGATCTGGGCCGCCTCCTGGCCGCGGTCGACGCACCCTACCGGCCCGCCGGACCGACCGGGCCGGTGCAGGCGGCGGCGCGGATCGAATCGGATCTCGCCTCGGTCAGCCTCAAGGACCTGCGGGCCAAGGTGGGCCCGACGCCGGTCGAGGGGGAGGTGAGCGTGGCCCTGGGCGGCGCCCGGCCTGCCGTGGCCGCGGCATTGCGCGTCGGCGACGTGGCTGTCGAGCGGTTCTTGCCGGCGTCGGGTGGCGCGCGGGAGGCGGCGGGCGGGCGCCTCGCCGGACTGCGGGCCTTCGACGCGACGGTGGATATGGGCGCCGCCGCCGTGTCCTACAGGGGCTACCGGGTGGAAGACGCCTCCGTTACCGCACACCTGCGGGACGGCGTCCTCGACATCCAGGACCTGGAAGGTCGCCTGTTCGGCGGCACCATGGGCGGCCACGGCACCCTCGACGCGACGGGGGAAACGTCGCACGCCGAGGCCACGGTGACCCTGCGCCGCGGCGACCTGGGCCGGGCGATCGAGGCGGTCACCGGCCGCCCGTCCGCCGCCGCCGGCGAAGTGGGCGCCGACCTTCGCCTGAGCGCCGAGGGTGCCGGTTTCGCCGATCTGGCCGCGGCGGCGGCGGGCGACGGCAAGCTGTTTCTCCACGTGCCGATACAGGAGAACGGAGGCGACACGTGGACCCGCCAGGTGGTGCCCTTCAAGATCGACGGCCCCTTGAACGCGCCGGCCATCACCCTGGCCACCGGAGCCCTGCCCGACGGCAAGCTCGCGGTGCCCGGCCTCGGCGCCATGCGGCCCAAAGTGCGGCGCAATGCGGCGCCAGGGGGATTCCTGGAATAGGCCGCGGCGGGCGCCGGTCAGGGCTTCGCGAGTCGGCCCAAAGCCGCGCCGGTCCTACCGCTCGCCGCGGATCCCCTCCAACACGAACACGCGGATGGCGCTGGACAGGTTGCCCGTGCGGGTGCGGTCGATGTCGGCAATGAGTCGGTTCACCGACACCCCGCGCTGCGCCGCCAGCTCCTTGAGGGCGGCCCAGAAGGCGGTCTCCAGGGAGACGCTGGTGCGGTGGCCGGCGACGACCACCGAGCGCTTGCGCAATGTGGCCGGCATGGGACCAGCCTAGCCCGCATTTCTCACATCCACCATGGTCTGCGCGGTGCCGAGGGGCCATAAGGAAAACGCATGGGACCCATGTCGCCATGGGTCTTGCCAGGTGAACGTCGGCGGCCTAAATCAACCTCGATGCTGCATTGCAGCGATGAATGTTGCGACGCAGCATCACGGAAGACCAACAACAGGTCCGGCGTTCGCGCCGGGAGGATGCGTCGCAAGTGTTGCCAACACCCTCGAGAAGGAGGAGGTGCGACCATGCGGCACCACGAAACCGAAGTGAAGGACGCGGCACGGCTGACCGCCGCCGCGTCGAATGCCATTCCCGTCAGCGCCATCGCGTCGAAGGACATCCTGGAACTGGTGGCGCGCGGCCGCCGGCTGCGGGCGCAGTTCGTCCACGATGCGCTGGTCCGGGCAGGACGCGCGTGCGCCAGGGCCCTTCACCTGACGCGCCGGCCCGCCAAAGGGCGCCCCGGTTTCGGCCACACCGTCACCGGCTGACCGCCAGCGACTGGACCGGCCGCGCGCACGGCCGGCAGCGCCCCAGGCGCCGTCGATAAGGGCTCGACGGCGCCCGTTGGCGCGCGCATTGTTTGCGCCACCACGAGGCCGGACACGGGGCCCACATGTACCCGCTGATCAAGCAGCTTGCCCTGCTGCCCATGAACCTGATCCTGGTGATCGTGGCGGGGCTGCTCCTGCGGCATCGCTGGCGGGGATTGGGCAACGCTATGGTCATCGGCGGCGTCGTGACGCTCTACGCGGTGGCGACGCCGGTGGTGGGCGGCGTGTTGTTGCGCGCCATCGAGCGAACACCGCCCCTGGCGGCGGACGTCCCGGCCGGATCGGCGGGCGCCATCGTGATCCTCAGCGCCGGACTGCGCACCGCCGCTCCCGAGTACGGTGGCGAGACGGTCGATGGCCTGACTCTGGAGCGCCTGCGCTACGGCGCCCACCTGCACCGGCGGACGGGCCTGCCGATCGCCGTCACGGGCGGGACGACACGCCTGTCGCCGACACCGCTGGCCCACCTGATGAAGCGGGTCCTGGAGGAGGACTTCCGGGTGCCGGTGGCGTGGGTCGAGGACCGCTCCACCAACACCTTCGAGAATGCGCGGCTGACCGCCGACCTGCTGCGGCGCGCCGGGATCGGCCGCGTCTACCTGGTCACCCATGCCTTCCACATGGACCGGGCGCGGCCGGTGTTCACCGCCGCCGGTCTCGGCGTCATCCCGGCCCCCACCGGCTTCACCGGATCGGGTCCGTTGGAGGTCGGTCTGTTCCTGCCGTCGGTCAGCGGGCTGCGTGCCAGCTACCTGGCCCTCCACGAGGTCCTGGGGCGCCTGTGGTACGGCCTCACCGGCTACGACCGCCCCGCGCCCGCCGCGCCGCCTCCCACGCGCGGCGCGCCCACCGGCACAGGGTCTCTCCATCGTCCATGATCTCCGCCGGGACCTGGTAATAGGACATGGCCACCGGCCGGGTCTTGCCCTGATAGACGAAGGGGCCGCTGCCGGCGGCCTCGAAGTCGCCGCGGTTGGCGTCGTCCACCTTGAGGTACAGCACGTCGTCGGCCACCAGGCCGAACATGGTGCCGTCCAGGTACACCCCGCCGCCCCCGAACATGGCGCGGACGGTCACCGCCCCCAGCGGCGCCAGCAGATCCAACAGGTGGTCACGGAACTCGGGATTGAGCGGCATGCAAGTGGTCCGGTGCGCCCCTGTCCACAGTCCCCCTACGCTCCTGACGGAGCTTCGGGAGACACGCCTACGCCTAAACGCCTTCGGGCGCCAGTCCACCCAAGGGTGGCCTGCCACCCGAAGCCGAAGGCGTAGGGTGGCGGAGGGACTGGGATTCGAACCCAGGACACCTTTCGGTGAACACGCTCTCCAGGCGTGCGCCTTAGACCGCTCGGCCATCCCTCCGGTGGGGCGCAGAGCCTAATCAAGGCGGTGATCGCCCGCAAGGGCCCGCGGGGCCGCCGGCCCCCCGAAAAACCCTGTCGGGGCCATGGCTAAGGGCTTGTCTCCCATCCTGACGCCGGTGCAATATGGGAGACCAAGGGGGGAGCGAGGTCTCGGGGACTCTGAAATCGGCGGTATGAGCGCGACCGTCGCAACCCGCGTAATTGGCGGGATGGCGGCGTCCGCGCATCACGAGGACATGCCCATGACGGTCAACGCGCAAGCCGTGATCCAGGCCCTGGTCAAGGCCGGCGAGGACAAGGGTCCCGGGGTCAAGGAGATCCGCTATCCGGTGGTGACCATCTCGCGGGGGATGGGGACCGGTGGCGACGAGGTCGGCCGCCTGCTGGCCGAGCGTCTCGGCGTGGAATACTACGGCCACGAGGTCCTCGACGCGGTCGCCAAGCACGCCAAGGTCCAGGGATCGCTGATGAACAAGCTGCACGAGCAGGTCAGCAAGTCCAGCGACGCCTGGCTCTACGCCATGGTCTTCGGCAAGAACGTGACCCGGACCGACTACCAGCATGCCCTGGTCACCACGGTCCGCGGCATGTACCGCACCGGCGGGGTCATCGTGGGGCGCGGCGGCCATCTCATCCTGGCCGGACGCGACGTGCTCAGGGTGCGCATCGTCGGCTCGCCCGAGGCCTGCGCCAAGCGCGTGGCCCTGGAGGACGACATCGACGAGACCCTGGCCCGCAAGATGGTGACCGAGAGCAACCGCAAGCGTGGCAAGTTCCTGTGGGATGTCTTCCGCTCGCGCGGCAACGACCCGGTCAACTTCGACCTCGTCATCAACACCGACCATCTGGCCGACTACGATCACGCGGTCGAGCTGATCATGACGGCGTTGACGCTGCGCGGGCTGGATCAGCCGCGCGAGGTCGCGGCCCCGGCCTGACGATTTGGCCGGCGGCTACTCCACCGGCCCCTGCCATCCCGCGTCGGCGGTGAACGACGCCCCCACGGTGCCGTGATAGAACCCGTTGGCGAAGGGCATCGGGCCGACCAGACCTTCGAGCCGGGCATCGGCCTCGTCGGCGTCGGCAGCGCCGTCGAGCACGTCGCGGAAGACCCGGGCCACGGCGACCATGTCCGCGTCCTGGGGCGACAGGCGGAAGCGCGACACGCCCAGCTCGCGCAGCGGCGCCAGCTCCGCGGTCAGGTTGCAGCAGGCGTAGGACAGGGTCTGGGTGCCGTTGACGGCCAGGAACGGCTCCCCGTCGAGGGTCTCCAGGGGCAGACCGTCGGCATCCTCGCCGCACACGTACTGGCAGTTGTCCTTGGCCAGGCCGTGGGAGCGCGCATGGTAGCAGCGCGCCGAGACGGCCAGCGGCAGGCGGCCGAACACCAGCACCTCCAGGTCCACGTCGGACGCCGCGGCCAGGGCGGCGATGGACTCGCCCGGCAGCTCCACCGGCAGACACACCCGGCACGCCCCGTTGGCCGCCAGATAGGCGAGAGTCCCCTCGTTGAAGACGTTGATCAGGGGGCCGACGACGTGGGGCCGGCCGGCCAGCAGGGCGGCGACCGAGATGTCGTTGGCCTCGACCAGCAGGCCGTCGGCGGCGGCCGCGGCCACGGCGCGCGCCTGATCGGCCTCGCGTTCGCTCATGATCAGGGCGAGGGTGGACAGCACCACCTCCTTGCCGGCCGCCTGCAGGCGCTCGATCACCTCGACCAGGTGGGGCTCGAAGAACGGCGCCCGCTTGGAGCACACGACCTCGCCCACGCACACGCTGTCCACCGGGGCTTCGTCGGCCATGCGGAAATAGAAGTCGCGCAACTTGGCCGCCGGCCAGTTGAACAGCACGGGGCCGAGGGTGAGGCTGGGCGCGCTCATCGCCAGGTCTTCTCGTAGGCGCCGGCGGTCTCCCGCCCGCCTTCGGTGAGCGCCGCCAGGCCGTCCACCGAAACCGGCTCGCCGCGGGCCACCGCATCGACGGCCTTGCGGAAGGCGGCGACCACGGCGGCCACGTAGGCGCGCCCGCGCTGGCGGCCCTCGATCTTCAGCGCCCGCACCCCGGCCCGCGCCAGCTCGGGCAGCATGGTGACGACGCTGAGCGACGTCGGCTCCTCGAACAGGTAGGAGGCACGGCCGGCGGTCACGTAGCGCCCCTTGCACAGGGTGGGGTAGCCGGCCGGCTCGCCGGACGCGAACCGGTTCACCGTGACGTCGCCCAGGCGGGTGACCAGGGTGTCGCCCTGCTCCTCGTAGTGGACGTGGCTGGCCGGCGAACAGGCGCCGTCCTTGTTGGGCGACAGGCCGGTGACGTAGGAGGACAGGGCGCAGCGCCCCTCGGCCATCACGCACAGGCCGCCGAACACGAAGATCTCGGTCTCCACCGGGATGCGGCTGTTGAGGCTGGCGATCTCGGCCACCGTCAGCACCCGCGGCAGCACCACCCGCTTGATGCCGAAGGCACTGTGGTAGAAGCGGATGGCCTCGGCGTTGGAGGCCGACGCCTGCACCGACAGGTGGCGGCGCAGGTCGGGATGGGTGCGGGCGGCGTAGTCGGCGAGGCCGATGTCGGCGAGGATCACCGCGTCCGCCCCCAGGTCCGCGGCGTCGTCCACGGCGCGATGCCAGGGGCCGGGGTTGCCGGCCTTGGGGAAGGTGTTGATGGCGACCAGCACCTTGGCCCCCCGCTGGTGGGCATAGGCGATGCCGTCGGCCAGCTCCCGGCGGTTGAAGTTGAGGCCCGGGAAGTTGCGGGCGTTGGTCTCGTCGCGGAAGCCCAGGTACACCGAGTCGGCGCCGGCGTCGACGGCCGCCCGCAGCGCCGCCGGCGTGCCCGCCGGGCACACCAGCTCCAAGGGTTCCGGTGCCGGTGTCGTGGTCATGGGCCCCCCGTGCGGGCGCGCCGCGTCGGCCGCGCGGAGGCCAGCTTCTCCTCCAGGCCGCGGATGGCCGCCTCGTGGGATTCGGTACGGCGCAGGGCCGGCGCGATGACGGCGCTGCGCAGGGTCTCGAGGTCGGCGGCGGCCCGCGAGAACAGGGCCCGCGCCCCGGCCAGGGCCAGTCCCGCCGGCGTCGCCAGGGGGCCCAGCCGCGCCAGGACGTCGGCGGCCACGTCCACCTCGGCGCCGTCGACGGCGTTGCGCAGCGCGACCACCGCCTCGGTGTCGCCTTCGATCACCAGGTCACGGGAGAAGAACAGGGCATCCCCGTCGATCCGCCCTTCCAGCAGGTCGATGAGGGTGAGCAGGGAGCCGCGGATGGTCGCCGTCGGCATCACGTCCTCGTCTTCCGCCAGGGCGCGCAGGGACGGCCGATCGGGATCGGGCACCAGCTCGAAGCGGAACGGCAGGTCCACCGGATCGACCAGGTACACGGGGCCGTCCAGGTCGGCCAGGCGCTCGAAGATGTCGGGGTGGCGTTGGTGGATGGCCCGCACGGCCACACCGAGGATCGGCTGCAACAGCGCGAGGGGCAGCGGGCGCAAGGCGAACCCCGCGAACAGGACCGGCGAAAGCTGCGGTGCCGGACCGGACGATCGGGCCGTGTCCCTCTTCCCCATGGCCGGCGGAGAATACCGGGCGGCACCCCGGCCGTCTACCCGCAAGGGGACGGCCCGGGCGCGGTCATCAAACGGGGATGTGAGGATTGAAGGCGCACCCGCGGCACGCCTGGGGGCATGAATTACCGGGACTGCGCCCGACCGCGGCGGGCGGCCAGGGCGGCGGCCAGGGCATCCTGCCACACCAACCCTCCGGTGAAGGCCGACTTGGCGAGCAGGCCCTCCACGTCCAGGTCGAGCTCCTCCGAATAGTCGGGAACCTTGGGCCAGGGCAACGTGGTCTTCATGTGCACTCCCTCCTTTGCCACCTCTCGGACCGCCGGGGAGGTCCCGGCGGGGGCGGGTTGTTGAGGCAAAGGTAATTACCTGAGTCAGGTAATCAAGTTTTTTCTTTCCCGGAAAGTTCGGGATTGAGCCGAATAGTTGAGCCTTGGTTTGGGTTATTCTGCCCCCGATGGACGCCCGCTCTCCGCCCCGAGCCGACGGGGCCGCCCGCGGTCCCGAGGAGCGGAGATGGGCGGGTCCGGCGGGGATGACGGTGACGACGGCGCAGCGCTATAGTGCGGACGCCATGACCAACCCGGCCATCTTCATCCCCAAGGCGCGGCCCCCGGTGGCGTCGGAGAAATCGTTCGCCCTGGTCTCCGAGTTCTCCCCGGCCGGCGACCAGCCGCAGGCCATCGACGGCCTGATCAGCGGTGTCGAGTCGGGGGAGCGGGACCAGGTGCTGCTCGGGGTGACGGGCTCGGGCAAGACCTTCACCATGGCCCACGCCATCGCGCGCCTGCAGCGGCCGACCCTGGTGCTGGCGCCCAACAAGACCCTGGCCGCGCAGCTCTACGGCGAGATGAAGGGGTTCTTCCCCGACAACGCGGTGGAGTACTTCGTCTCCTACTACGACTACTACCAGCCCGAGGCCTACGTCCCGCGCACCGACACCTACATCGAGAAGCACGCCTCCATCAACGAGCAGATCGACCGCATGCGCCACGCGGCGACCCGGGCGCTGCTGGAGCGCAACGACGTGATCATCGTCGCCTCCGTGTCCTGCATCTACGGCATCGGCGCCGTCGAGACCTACGCCCAGATGGTGGTCGAGCTGCAGGTCGGCGGCCGCATCGACCGCGCCGCCCTGCTGCGCCGCCTGGTCGAGCTGCAATACCGGCGCAACGACGCGGTGCTGGGCCGCGGCAGCTTCCGGGTGCGCGGCGACGTCATCGAGATCTTTCCCTCCCACCTGGAGGACCGGGCCTGGCGCCTGTCCCTGTTCGGCGACGAGATCGAGGGGCTGTGGGAGATCGACCCCCTGACCGGCGACCGCGTGGCCGACCTGGATTCGGTCGTCGTCTATCCCAACAGCCACTACGTGACCCCGCGCCCGACCCTGCAGCAGGCCATCCCGCGCATCCGCCAGGAGCTGAAGGGCCGCCTGACCGAGCTCCATGCGGACGGGCGGCTGCTCGAGGCGCAGCGCCTGGAGGAGCGCACCACCTTCGACATGGAGATGCTGGAGACCACCGGCTTCTGCAGCGGCATCGAGAACTACTCGCGCTACCTGACCGGGCGCCGCGCCGGCGAGCCGCCGCCCACCCTGTTCGAGTACCTGCCCGAGAACGCGCTCCTGTTCGTCGACGAAAGCCACGTCACGGTGCCGCAGCTGGGCGGCATGTTCCGCGGCGACTTCAATCGCAAGTCGACCCTGGCCGAGTACGGGTTCCGCCTGCCGTCGTGCGTCGACAACCGGCCCCTCAAGTTCGAGGAGTGGGAGGCCATGCGCCCGCCGTCGGTGTTCGTCTCGGCGACCCCGGGGCCGTGGGAGCTGCAGCAGACCGGCGGCTCTTTCGTCGAGCAGGTGGTGCGGCCGACGGGCCTCATCGACCCGGTGTGCCTGGTGCGCCCGGTGGAGTCCCAGGTGGACGACCTGCTGGCCGAGGCGCGGGCCTGCGCCGCCAAGGGCCAGCGGGTCCTGGTGACGACCCTGACCAAGCGGATGGCCGAGGACCTCACCGAGTACCTGCACGAGCAGGGGGTCCGGGTCCGCTACATGCATTCGGACATCGACACCCTGGAGCGCATCGAGATCATCCGCGACCTGCGCCTGGGGGCCTTCGACGTGCTGGTCGGCATCAACCTGCTGCGCGAGGGCCTGGACATCCCCGAGTGCGCCCTGGTCGCCATCCTGGACGCCGACAAGGAAGGGTTCCTGCGCTCCAAGACCAGCCTGGTGCAGACCATCGGCCGCGCGGCGCGCAACCTGGACGGCCGGGTGATCCTCTATGCCGATACGGTGACCGAGTCCATCGACTACGCGCTGAGCGAGACCGACCGCCGGCGCGCCAAGCAGCAGGCCTACAACGCGGCCCGCGGCATCACGCCGGAAAGCGTGCGCAAGGGCATCGCCGACGTCCTGGAGACGGTCTACGAGCAGGACTATGTCACCGTCGACACCGGCGTCGCCGGCGACGTGCACCGGGTCGGCCACAACCTGCGGGCCACCCTCGCCGACCTGGAGCAGCACATGCGGGCGGCGGCGGCCGAGCTGGAGTTCGAGGAGGCGGCCCGCCTGCGCGACGAGATCCGCCGCCTCGAGGCCATGGAGCTGGGACTGGCGGCCCCCGGCGCCGCGCCCCGCAGCGCCGCCCGCAGCGGCTGGTCGCCGTCCGACAAGGCGAAGACCAAGAAACGGCGCCGCCACCGCATGGGCGGCATCGCCTGAGAGGGCCGGGTGCCGGACCGCGGCCACCGGGCCGCTTGGCTCGGAGCTGTGACGCTACTGTTTAATTATCTGTCGCGTCACCCCGTTCAGCCCTCGGTGGGTGGAACATGTTTTGAACTAACATATTTATAAACAACATTTAATGACATTTCCTTGGACAAGGGCACGGACCCCCGCTTCATTGACCTGCTTACCTTGAGTTTCAATTCGAAACGGGCTATGGATGCAATTCGCGGCGTTTCTTCGGCCCGCCTCCGGGGTCTGATCGATGGGTCTCTGCCCCTGTCGCCCTGCGACATTTGCGACAATCTGCGACTCCTTGCTCACCGCAGATCATCCGCCCCGGCGGCTCTGAAGGCTTAAGTCCTCGGGCGCTTCTGACCCGACGACCCGAGGGGAGCCCGCGCCACCCCAAAGATGTCAGCGGATGTCAGCATTTGTCAGCGCCATAGCGAAAACCACTTTCATACCAATGGCCTACGGCCTCGCCCCTTGCGACTCGCCGGCCATCGCTTGAGCGCGGCCGCGCAAGAAAGATTTGTAGGTATATTGTCCCAGTTATATACGTGACTGAAATGATCGATCAGGTAGGATCAGGCCGACAGGCCAGCGCAGACGAGTTAGCCGCTATGGTGTCGGAAGAGGTTGTCGCCATAGCGGCCCGCAATTTGTCTCTAGGTCTCGATAGCAATGTGCCTCTCATGGCTTGCGGAGAGGCGGTCTCTGTACTTTTTTCGGCATTGAGAATGGATGGCTGGACAATCGCCCCGCCCGGACGCGGTATTCGTGGTGGAGAAACGTGAGGCATTGGTCCACAAAATTGAAGAACGCCTCTTGAGCCTCCAGCGTGGGTAGATCAATTTCTTGGGCTTCTGGTAGCAGCATGCCCTGATCGACGGGTGTGTTTCTATCGGCAAGGTCTTCAACATCTAAGAAGAAGAGGCCCTTGCCAAACTTGTCCGTCCAATAACAGTGAGCGTACTGATTGCGGACTTTGAGGCAGTAGCGAGTGGCGGCAATGGCTTCCTCAAAGTGTGTTCCTAGTCTGGCGGCGCGGTAGGATTCGCGCCCGAGGGCGTCTGCAATATCAATTCTCGCAGTCTCACCACGTGGCCGAAACATCGCTTTGAACGTTCCATTGAAGTCGTTTTTGGCTTCCGCAACGCAGAAACAGAGACCAAGTTCTAACTCGCCGTATGAAACAAGTAGGCGACCGACAATCACTCCTTCTTGATGGAACTTGTCGAAGGCTGGCATGATGGTGGACATGGCTGATACCCCAGCAGATCAAGACTAGCTAACCGAGGAAGAAGCCGCGCGGCGCCGTGACGAGACGCTGAAGCGGATGCTGGCAACGCCACCGAAGCCGCACCAGGCTACATCAAAGGGCGGATCGATGCCCAAGGAAGAAACCTCAACAGAGTGAGCTACCTGCCCGTCTCTCTTGTCCCTGCCCCAGACCGATGACATATTAGAAAAAAAAGGAGGGGAGACCATGCAAACCCCGAAAGGAGGGGTTTTCTTGGGGGCAAGCACAAAGGGAGAACGGCATGACCGAGAACGTTGAGTTCATTCGGATCTTCCGCAGCGAGACGGACGACGGCAAGGTGCTGGTTGCCACGAATGCCGCCCCCTATTTCTGCTTCGAGGCGGACGACCTAGAGACAGCATTGAAGCTCATCAAGCGGGCGGTGAACTTCTTCAACCGTGCCCAAGAGCATCTAGCCGCCCGCCCAGCAGAGGCCGCGCGGTCGATAAAGCATGTGCGCCCCCGTTGGGCGCGTAGTGAGGAGCGCGTTACAGCGGCTTAGTCGTTGGGGGATTTCATCGTCAGCATCGCTGGGGTGCCAGACAGCATCCTAGAATTTCTCGGATACAAGATGGTGTTCGAGGCGAAGGAGTTCCGCCTGTACGAGGACATTTATGGTGAGCCCCATATCGTCCAGAGAAGGAACCCGCTTCTGCGGGTGAACGACCTGAATGACGCAGAACAACTGGCGCAATACGCCAAAAAACCTATCGTTTTCAGTGCGCCGCCAAAGAACTGAATGACACCGCCCGAATCACGTCAAGTCCTTTCGGATGCGGGCCAATAGTTCCCGCCATTGCTGGCGGGAAACGACAGGCTTAGACGTTCGCCCTAACACCAGCCCGCCGATAGGTGAGGCGCATTCCTTCGGCTCCCTTGAGGGCCAAGGCGGCGCGTTCGGCGTCGGTGATCTCGCGAGTGTTGTAGCGGAAATCGAACTCGTTGATGTAGGAAATGCGGGGAGTATACTAATTTCACTAGGAAATTAGTATACTGTCCCCGCATTTCCCGCCTTCGCGGGCATGACGGCGTTCACCAACCAGTTCGAGACCCGCATTCGGAGTCCTGGCCGCACCGATTGTGGGTGGCGGGCCGGCAGCGGTCGGTGTAGGATCGCCGGGAACGTCACGTTCGGATTTCTCTTCGCTACGCACCACCGTCCCTGGGCGCCAGAGGGGCCGGCCGACGATCGGCCGGAGGCCCTTGTGGTTGCCGTCGTCCGCTTGTTTAAGAAAGATTTACAGTCTGTCGCGTCAGTTCTTTGGCCCGGTCGACTGAAGGCGCGTGTTTCAGAGCCTGTTGTTGTTCCTATACCAGGATGGAACAGCCGAGACTCGTCGTGCATTCCTTCGACACGCGGCTTCGCCGCTGCTCAGGATGAGGAAATATGCTGTTTTCCAACAACATCTCTCATGCTGAGCAGGCGCGACAGCGCCGTGTCGAAGCATCCCGGCGTAGGGTCCAGCCTACGCAACTTGGCCGTATGGCACAATGTCCGGATTGCCCTCGGGGACGCGGTGCCGTATCATGGCGCCCGGACTTGGTTGACTTTCTGCTTACTTCCTGACGCCCGTCTTTCGCGATGAAACTCACCCAGACCGTGGTGGACAAGGCCGGGGCCGCGGGCAAGGACCTGTTCCTTTGGGATTCCGACCTGCCGGGGTTCGGCGTCCGCATCAAGCCGTCGGGCGTGCGCAGCTACATCATCCAGTACCGCAACAAGGACGGGCAGTCGAAACGGGTCACCCTCGGCCGCCACGGCGTGCTCACCGCCGGCGAGGCCCGTGCCCTGGCCCGCCGGCGCCTGGTCGATCTGGCCTTCGGCCGCGATCCGGCGCGCCGGCTGCCCAAGGGCATCGCCGCCGTCACCGTCGGTGCCCTCTGCGAGCGCTACCTCAAGGAGCACGCCGAGCCCAACAAGAAGCCGGCGAGCGTGCGCGAGGACCGCCGGCTGATCGACACCCGCATCGGCCCGGCCCTGGGCGACCGGCTGATCGAGGCGGTGGCCCGCGGCGACGTCGTGGCCCTGCACCAGTCCATGGCCAAGACGCCGTATGAGGCCAACCGCACCCTGGCGCTGCTCAGCAAGATGTTCAACCTGGCCGAGGACTGGGGCCTGCGCGAGGCCGGCTCCAATCCCTGCCGCCGCATCGGCCGCTTTCCCGAAAAGCCCCGCGAGCGCACCATGACCGCGGCGGAGCTGGCCCGCTTCGGCGCCGTGCTGGCGGAGGCGGAAAGCACCCACAAGGAGGACCCCAGCCTGCTGGCCGGATTGCGGCTGCTGCTCTACACCGGGTGCCGGGTGTCCGAGCTCCTGTCCTTCCGCTGGGACGACATCGACTGGTCGGCGCGCACCGTCCACCTGCCCGACAGCCCCACCGGGCCCAAGTCCATCGTTCTCGGCAAGGCGGCCATGGACGTGCTGGCCACCCTGCCCTACCTCTCCGAGTACGCGCTGCCCGCCATCCGGACCCCCGAGGCGCCCCTGTCGGCGGCCACCCTGGAGCACGTGTGGCGGCGCTGCCGCGACCGCGCCGGCCTGGAGGGCGTCCGCCTCAACGACCTGCGCTACACCTTCGCCGCCTGGGCCGCCATGGAGGGCTACGGGGCGTCGGTGCGCAACGCCCTGGTCGGCGACGGCCGGAGCCAGCCCGGCCGCCCGGCGCCCGAGCTGGCCCCCCGGGTCCTGCTCAAGGCGGCCAACACCATCAGCCAGCGCCTGGCGGCCGCCCTGTCCCAGAAGAAATCCGCCAAGAAGGCCCGCGCCCGCCGGACCCGGCGCTGACCGGCGCGATCGCTCGGTTGCCCGCCGCGACCGGCCCGTGGTGGCGACGGCCTCGTGTCACCGGGACCGGCATTTTGCGGTGCACCAAGATCAAACTTGATCTTGACAGCATAATCCGTACATTTTATAAGGCCATTTGTTGCGAATGGTTTTCATTTACATATTAGCAAGGCCACCGTAACCTATGGCTCCCGCCCCCTTCGACTCCGAGGCCCGCCCGACCATGGACTCCGAAAGCGCACGTGCCCATGCCTTTCCGCTCGCCCTCGCCGCCGTCGGCGAGCGCCTGCGCATCGCCTCGTTCCAGGCCGGCAAGGGCATGGGCCGCCGGCTCAACGATATCGGCCTCAATCCCGGCAGCGAGATCGAGGTGGTGCACCGCCAGCGCGGCGGCTCCGTCGTCGTGTCCAAGGGCAACACCCGGGTCGCCCTGGGGGCGGGCATGACCTACAAGATCGTGGTCACGCTGGTCGATGCCCCGGCGCCGGCCGCACCGGGCAACGGAGCAGCGTCATGACCGACATCGTCACCGGCGCGACGAAAACCAAGGCGACGATCGGACCTGTCGGCCCCGACGACGTCGTCATCGGCATCGTCGGCAACCCCAATTGCGGCAAGACCACGCTGTTCAACCAGTTGACCGGCGCCCGCCAGCGGGTCGGCAACTGGCCCGGCGTCACCGTGGACCGCAAGGTGGGCGGCTACCGCCATGGCGGCCGCGCTGTGCGCGCCACCGACCTGCCCGGCGTCTACTCCCTGGGTCTGGTGCCGGGGATGGAGTCCCTCGACGAGAAGATCGGCCGCGACTACATCCTGTCGGGCGAGGCCGACGTGGTGGTCAACATCGTCGATGCCACCAATCTGGAGCGCAACCTCTACCTGACCGCCCAGATCCTGGAGATGCAGGTGCCGACGGTGGTGGCGGTCAACATGATGGACGTGGCCCGCAAGCAGGGGATCGAGGTCGACGCCGAGGTGCTGGCCGAGCGCCTCGGCTGCCCGGTGGTCCCCATCGTGGCCAGCCAGGGCCACGGCATCGCCGAGCTGAGGGAGGCCATCGACCGCATCGCCGGCGACAAGCGCCCGCCCACCGCCACCGTGCCCTACGCCGCCCCGGTCGAGCGGCTCATCGACGAGGTCCTGCCACGCCTGGATCAAGCCGCCGCCGAATGCCGGGTCGACCGCCGCTGGCTGGCGGTCAAGATGCTGGAGCGGGACGACATGGCCTGCCACATGGCCGCCGCCGAGGCCAAGGAGCTGCTGATGCAGCGCATCCCCGAGGCCGAGGCGGAGCTGGGCGAGGACATGGATACCTTCATCGCCGACGGCCGCTTCGCCTTCGCCAACGCGCTGACCCGCGACGTGGTGCGCAAGGCCGGCCGCGTCGGCCGCAGCCGCTCCGACGCCGTCGACCGGGTGATCCTCAACCGCTGGCTGGGGCTGCCCATCTTCCTCGGCGTCATGTACCTGATGTTCATGTTCACCATCAACCTGGGCGGCGCCTTCATCGACTTCTTCGACATCGCCGCCGGCACCCTGTTCGTCGACGGCGCGGGCGCCGTGCTGGCCGCCGTCGGCGCGCCCACGTGGCTGACGGTGCTGGTGGCCGACGGGGTCGGCGGCGGCATCCAGGTGGTGGCCACCTTCATCCCCATCATCGGGTTCCTCTACCTGTTCCTGTCGTTTCTCGAGGATTCCGGCTACATGGCGCGGGCCGCCTTCCTCATGGACCGCTACCTCAGGGCCATCGGCCTGCCCGGCAAGGCGTTCGTGCCGCTGATCGTCGGCTTCGGCTGCAACGTGCCGGCAATCATGGGCACCCGCACCCTGGAGCGCCAGCGCGACCGCACCATGGCGGTGATGATGAGCCCGTTCATGTCGTGCGGCGCCCGCCTCGCCGTCTACGCCCTGTTCGCCGCCGCCTTCTTCCCGGTCGGCGGCCAGAACGTGGTGTTCGTGCTCTATCTGGTGGGCATCGCCGTGGCCATCGCCACCGGGCTCGTCCTCAAGCACACCCTCCTGCGCGGCGAGACCACCCATTTCCTGATGGAGATGCCGCCCTACCACGTGCCGCAGCTCAAAAGCGTGCTGCTGCACGCCTGGCTCAGGCTCAAGACCTTCATCTTCGGCGCCGGCAAGGTCATCGTCGCCGTGGTCGTCGTCCTGTCGTTCCTCAACTCCTGGGGCACCGACGGCTCCTTCGGCAACGAGGACTCGGAAAAGTCCGTGCTCAGCGCCATCGGCCGCTCCATCGTGCCGGTGTTCGAGCCCATGGGCATCGACGACCGCAACTGGCCGGCCACCGTCGGCATCTTCACCGGCATCTTCGCCAAGGAGGCGGTGGTCGGCACCCTGGACTCCCTCTATTCCAGCCTCGCCGAGAGCGACGCCGCGGCCAACGGGGGTCCGGCCGAGGACGAGGCCTTCGACCTGTGGGGGGGCCTCGGCGAGGCGGTGGACTCGGTCCCCGCCAATCTGGCCGGAATCGTCGATCTGGTCCTCGACCCGCTGGGCCTCTCCATCGTCGCCTCCGACAGCCTGGAGGCGGCGGCCGAGGAGCAGGAGGTGGCGCTCGGCACCTTCGGCGCCATGGCGTCCCGCTTCGACGGCCGCATCGGGGCGTTTGCCTACATGCTGTTCATCCTGCTCTATTTCCCCTGCGTCGCCGCGCTGGGCGCCGTCAATCGGGAGGTGGGGCCGCGGTGGAGCCTGTTCATCGGCCTGTGGACGACGGGCGTCGCCTATGCCGCCGCCGTCGGCGTCTACCAGGCGGCCACCTTCGCCCGCGATCCGGCCGCGTCCGCGACCTGGCTGCTGTCATTGGCCGCCATCCTCGCCGTGACCATCGCCGTCATGCGCTACGTGGGCCTGCGCGACAAGGCCGGCCAGACCCCGTTGCCGGCGGAGTGAGCCGATGATCCTGTCCGACCTCCGCAACTACATCCGCGCCCGCGGCCGGGTGCCCATCGCCGACCTGGTCAACCACTTCGACGCCGACCCGGACGCCGTCCGCGGCATGCTCGACGTGTGGATCCGCAAGGGCAAGGTGAGCCGCCTGGCCTCCGACGCCGGCGACTGCGACGGCTGCGCCAAGTGCGACGCCTTCGAGCTCGAAATCTACGAGTGGACGGGCCCCTAGCCCGCATTTCTCACACCCGCCATGGTCTGCGCGGCGTTGTCCCGCCGACAGGGTAGGAGAGCCGCGCCGCGCGATGCGGGGCCATCGAGCAAGTGGCTCGACGCACCTTGTCGGCGGG
>JANQFP010000154.1 GCA_028277795.1 Rhodospirillales bacterium | reverse complement strand
ATCGGCCTGTTCTCCGGCCGCGGCTACAACATCGAGAGCCTGACCGTGGCCGAGGTGGACCCCAGGGAGCGGTTGTCGCGGATCACCATCGTCACCTCCGGCACCCTGATGATCATCGAGCAGATCAAGGCCCAGCTCGAGCGCCTGGTGCCGGTGCACCGGGTCAGCGACCTGACCATGGAGGGGCCGGCCGTGGAGCGGGAGCTGGCGCTGCTCAAGGTGCGGGGTAGCGGCGACCGCCGTGTGGAGGCCCTGCGCATCGCCGAGATCTTCCGCGCCCGGGTGGTGGACAGCACCGAGGAATCGTTCGTCTTCGAGATCGTCGGCAAGCCCGACAAGCTCGACGCCTTCGTCCGCCTGATGGGGCCGCTGGGCCTGATCGACGTGTCGCGGACCGGCGTCGCCGCCATCGCCCGCGGGCCGGAGCCCCTGTAACGCCGGCGCGAAACGACGTCATGGGACGCAATGGGTTGAAATGACCGAGGCCGCACCGTTTCGTCACTCCCGCGGACGCGCATAGGCGCTGACTTAAGGGGGCGATCGGATGGACCAAGGGATCGGGTCGGTGCATTGGAGGCGTCGTTTTCGGGGCGGATCGACGATCTTGCGCAGGCGTCTGGCAAGGCGGTCGAGGGCGTTGGCGAACGAGAGACCGTGGAGGGTCGCCGCCAGGATGAGATGGATGGTTGCGGCCTGGGCTCGCCACGGCGATAGGGCGGCGGCGACCTCCTCAGGGGGGAGAGTCGCCGAGATCGGCGCCGAAGTCTTCCGCCAACAGGGCGACCAGGAGGTTGGCGCAGAGCCATGTTCGCGCCAAATCCGGGTCCTTGGTGGGGACGGTCCGCATGCCGAGCAGGCTCTTGATCCGCTTGAAGGCGAGTTCCACCTGCCACCGCAAGCGATACAGCGCCAGCACGGTGTCCGCATCGGCCACCTGGCGGCCGAGGCTGGTGACCAGCATGACATGCCCTGCCGCGGCGACGGCCACGGGCGACGGCGTGTAGCGTTCGCGCTGGCCGGCCCTCTGCAGGCGCTGGCGCGCGGCCCGGGCCGCCTCGGGCGGCAGGGGCACGATGATCAGCCGCACCGGGAGCGGCGGCCATGTTTTGCGGCCCTTGCGGCCATGCAGGACCACCACATCTCGGTCGTGGACGCCCTCGCGCTCGGCGACGGCAAGCGCCTCCATCAAGTCCAGGCCCGGTCCGTCGCGCTCCTCCAGCTTCAACGACCGCGCCCCCATGCGGATCAGAAAGTCACCCCCGTGGTCGAGCATGAAGCGGAGACCGTCGGGTCGGGCGAAGCCCCGGTCAGCGATCCGCAGTTCGCCGGCGGTGACGGGAATGCGGTCCAGCCCTTCGCCCTCGGCGGCCGAGGTCAGAGCCATCCGCCCCATCCGGCCGGCCGGCAGATCGAAACCCGCATGGAGGCGCCACCCCGGCCTGTCGGACCCCACGACGCCGAATGTCGAACCGTCCACCAGACGGATCAGGCGCCCTTGCATACCAGGAGCCCCGGCCGCCCCAGCGCGGCCATCCAACACCGCCTGCAACAGCGCCTCCAGCCAATCGCCGGCCTTGCGCAGCCGGCGCAGCAGCGCACTGTCGCACAGATCAGCGACGTTCGACATGTCCGCCCAGGCCGCCGCCCGACGCAACGACAGGCCGCCCGCACCCCAGGCAAACGCCAACCGCAACAATGCCCCGGCGTTCGGCACGCCGCGGCGGCGCACCAGCGCCCCCGTCGTCCGCGCCGTCTCGTCCAGGTCAACCAGGCCCGCCAGAGGCGCCAAAACCTCCCGCCAGCCGTCTTCCGTGAATGCATCCCGAGCCATCATCAGCATGAATCACAAAACCGGCTGTTTGGGAATCCCTTAAGTCAGCGCCTATGCGCGGACGCGGGAGTCCAGTTTCCCGCGCTGTTTCTGGATTCCCGCTTGCGCGGGAATGACGGGCGGGGGGTTTCTCCATCGTAACCTATTGAAATGAAATAACGTCGTTCATTTCGAGTCGAGTTGCAAGGCGGCAGCCGGCGCCACGCTGTATCGGAGGGAGAGGGAGTCATGCGCGTTTACTATGACCGCGATGCCGACGTGAACCTGATCAAGGCCAAGAAGGTGGCCGTGGTGGGCTACGGCAGCCAGGGGCACGCCCACGCGCTGAACCTGCGCGACAGCGGCGTGGCCGAGGTGGCGGTGGCGCTGCGTCCCGGCTCCGCCACCATCAAGAAGGCCGAGGCCGAGGGCCTGACCGTCATGGCGCCGGACGAGGCCGCCGCCTGGGCCGACGTGGTGATGATCCTCACTCCCGACGAGCTGCAGGCCGCCCTCTATGCCGACCACCTGCACGGCGCCATGAAGGACGGCGCGGCGCTGGCCTTCGCCCACGGGCTCAACATCCACTTCCGCCTGATCGAGCCGCGGGCGGACCTGGACGTGTTCATGATCGCGCCCAAGGGGCCGGGCCACACGGTGCGCTCCGAGTACCTGCGCGGCGCCGGCGTGCCGTCCCTGGTGGCGGTGGCCCAGGACGCCACCGGCAACGCGCTGGAGGTGGCGCTGTCGTACGCCTCGGCCCTGGGGGCCGGGCGCTCGGGG
>JANQFP010000119.1 GCA_028277795.1 Rhodospirillales bacterium | reverse complement strand
AGGCGATTTCTGTCAATGTTCATACCATCTGACTTGTCTTGACGCCCGCCTTCGGTGTCGTGCCACCAGTCACATCGCCCGGCGATGCTCCTGGTGGCGCTCCTTGAAGGCGAACCTCAATCCGGCGCCATCTGGTATGAACATTTCCGGCAATCGCCTAAATCGCAACAGCGGACCGCCCCCGCAGGCATCCGCGTGCAGCTTTCTCGACTGGAATCTCGTTGATGATCTGTCCCCCCTTATTGCAGCGCGTATGGTCTTCCGATCGAGAGGATCGACGTTGGTCGCTGACCTTTGCAGGATGGGCACGCGGCGCTTTGCCCATCTTACGCATTGGGGCACTATCCCCACGCGCACCGTCTTGGTCGACTTGGCTCGCACTGACCGGCGCACTCGCCGCGGCCGGCTGCGGCGGCCCCAGCACGCCCATCGCCCCGGCCGATCCGCGGGCGGTGCTGAACGCCCTCGTGAGTCAGGGCGCGGTCCCTGCGTTGACCCGGCTCGCCGAGGAGGCGGATGCGCTCGACGCAGCCGTGCGCCGGCTCTGTCGCAACCCTCGGGAGATCGAGCTCGAAATGGCCCGGGAAGCCTGGCAGGAGGCCTATCTCGCCTGGCGCGGCGCAGCGCCCTATATGTTCGGCCCGGCCGACGAGGTGACCATGAAGCGCCGGCTCGGGAGCTGGCCGGTGAACGAGATCGTGCTCGACCACGTGGTGGCCTCGGACGAATTCAGCCACATGCGCGGGGCGGACGACGTGCGCGGCTATGCCGCCCTCGAGTTTCTGCTCTACTTGCCGGTCAACGCCGAGGTGGCGACCGCCGATCAGCGCTGCCCCCATCTGACCAATGTGACCCATGAGATCAAAGATCTCACGGCTGGTGTGTGGAAGCGCTGGACAGCGGAGTACGGATACGCCTTCGTGGGCGCCGGCGAAGCAAGCTCGCCCATCCCGACCCAGGACGACGCGCTCGCCCTGGTCTTCGCGGAGGGCATGAACGTCACCGAGCGTCTGCTCTGGGAGCGCATCGGGGTGCCGAGCGGCTTCTTTCGTGGCGCCGACAGTCTGAAGCTGGAGACGATCGAGGCGCCGCACGCCGGCATCGCGCGCGAGGGGCTGCGCGAGACCCTGGAGGCGCTGCGCCGGCTGGCGGCGGGCGCCGACGGGCAGCCGGGCCTGGCCGCGCTGATCGTCGACCTGGATCCCGCGCGCGCTTCGGACATGGTCAGGCGCGCCGAGCGCGCCCTGGCCGAGCTCCAGCCGGACGCGGAGGAAGCGGCGGAGCCTCTGTCCGCCACCCTGCGCCGCCAGCCGTCCCGCCTCGAGGGGCTCTACCGCCAGATCCAGGCGCTCCAAGACCAGTTCGCGGGAATCGCCGAGGTCCTCACGCTGCCGGTCCAGACCCATCAGGACGGAGACTGAGATGCAAAGCCCGTTCGACATCCATCGTCGCCAGCTGCTGCGCGCCGGCCTAGGGCTCGCGGCCCTGCCTCTGCTGCGCGCCACGGGCGCCGCCGCGGCGCCAACGGGAGCCGAGGGGCTCCTGGTCTCCGGCTTCTACACCGGCAAGGGCACGACGCGCCGGGACTGGCTGGTCTGGAGCGACCCCACTGGAGCGCACGGCGGACGGGTCGAGCTGCCACTGCGCAGCCACGGGCTCTGCCGCCACCCCGGCAAGCCGGATCATGTCGTCTGCTTCGCCCGGCGGCCGGGCGACCGCCTCTGGGAGATCGACCTCAAGCATGGCGCCCTCACCGCCGAGGTCTCCTCCGATGAGGGCCATCACTTCTTCGGCCACGGCGTCTTCGGCCACGGCGGCACCCGCCTCTACACCACCGAGAACCGCTACCGCGACAGCACCGGCCTGGTACGCGTACGCGACGCCCGCGACTACCGGGTACTCGACGAGATGCCGAGCGGCGGAATCGGCCCGCACGACATCCGCCTCCTCTCAGACGGACGCACCCTAGTCGTCGCCAACGGCGGCATCGAGACCCACCCCGACCTGCGCCGGCGCAAGCTCAACCTCGCCACCATGGACCCCAGCCTGGCCTATCTGGACAGCACGACCGGGCGCCTCCTGGAGCAGCACCGTCTGCCGCATCACCAGCTCAGCATCCGACACCTCGGCGTCGGTGCCGACGACGAAGTCGTCGCCATCCAGCAGTTCGAGGGTGACCGCGACACCCGCCTGCCTCTGGTCATGATCCACCGCCTGGGCGAGGAGCCCAGGCTCCCGACGGCCGACGCCGACAACCTCTGGCGCATGAACCACTACACCGCCAGCGCCGCCGTCGACAGCGCCAGCGGCACCGCTCTGGTCACCTGCCCAAAGGGCGACCTCATCACCCTCTGGAGCCTGTCGGAGGCACGGCTCATCGCCAGCTACGACCTGCGCCAGCCCTACGGCGCCACCCTCGCCAGCGACGGCGCTTACCTCATCACCGGCGCCACCGGCCAGATCCACCGCCTCCTCCCCGGCGGCACCCCCGAGCACCTCCACACCGCCCGCGGCGTCTGGGACAATCACTTGTTGTGGCTCGACCCAGCACAGGATGCTAGTACCCCGGCGGCGCACCGTGGGTAGAACGGACCCAAGGCCACCGGAATGCAGGGTTAAGGCGATTTCTGTCAATGTTCATCCCATCTGACTTGTCTTGACGCCCGCCTTCGGTGTCGCGCCACCAGTCACATCGCCCGGCGATGCTCCTGGTGG
>JANQFP010000089.1 GCA_028277795.1 Rhodospirillales bacterium | reverse complement strand
AGCTGGAGCAGTTCGCCTACGTGGCCTCGCACGACCTGCAGGAGCCTCTGCGCGCCGTCTCCAGCTACGCCGACCTGCTGTCCAAGCGCTATGGCGACGGGCTCGACGAGCGGGGGCGGAAGTACCTCCGCCATTGTGTCGACGGGAGCCGGCGGATGGCGGCCATGATCGACGCGCTGCTCTCGTTCTCGCGGGTCACCACGCGCGGCGGGACGTTCGAGCCGCTGGCCGCGGACGACCTGCTCGATCAGGCGCTGTCCAACCTGCAAACGGCGATCCAGGAGAGCGGCGCCACGGTCGTCAGGGGGGCCATGCCGACGATCGTCGCCGACGGGCCGCAGATCATGCGCCTGTTCCAGAACCTGATCGGCAATGCCATCAAGTTCCGCAACGAGGCGGCACCGGAGGTCACCGTCACCGCCGACCGCGTGGACGAGGCCTGGGAGTTCTCGGTGCGCGACAACGGCATCGGCATCGATCCCGGGTTCGCCGATCGCATCTTCGTCATCTTCCAGCGCCTGCACGGCCGTGACGAGTACCCGGGATCGGGGCTCGGGCTGGCCATCTGCAAGCGCATCGTCGAGCGCCACGGCGGCACCATCCGGGTCGCCTCCGAGCCCGGCGGGGGCGCCGATTTCCGCTTCACCATCCCGGACCGGAGCGCGGGGAACGCATGAGCACCAGGTTTCACAGGATGGCCCGCGCCGCGGTCGTCGTCGCGCTCTCGCTTGCGGCCGTGATGCCCGGTGCCGCCGACGCCGCGGAGCCGCTCAGGATCGGGTTGGCGCGCCAGCCGTCCAGCGCGCTGGTCATCCTGGCCGCGGACCGGGGATATTTCGTTGCGGAAGGTCTGGACATCGAGGTGACCTGGTACCCATCGGGCAAGCGTGCGCTGAGAGACGGTCTGTTTCGCGGGCGCGCCGACGTGATCTCGTCGACCGAGGTGCCGGTCGTCTTCGGCAGCTTCGAGCGCCAGGACCTCCGCGTCCTCGCGAGCGTGTACGCAACGGACAACGTCAACCGGATCGTTGCCCGGCGTGACCGCGCGATCGTGCAGCAATCGGACCTCCGCGGCAAGCGGGTGGCGACCCAGCGGGCTTCGGCCGTTCATTTCTTCCTGCACCTGTTCCATCTCGACCAGGGGCTCGCCGCGACCGACCTGGAGATCGCATACATGAAAGCCGAGGACCTTCCCGGAGCTTTGGCGCGCGGCGAGATCGACGCCTTCTCGATGCGCGAGCCGTTCATCGGCCAGGCCGTCGACCTCCTGGGCGACAACGCCGTCGTGTTCTCCGCGCCGGGGCTCTACGTGCAGGCCGAGCTCCTCGTCGCCTCGGACGCGTTGGTCGCCTCCCGTCCCGGTGACGTCGCGAAAGCGCTACGGGCGTTGCTGCGCGCCGAGGAGTTCGCCCGCCAGCACTCGGAAGAGGTGGCGCGGGTCTTGGCAGAGCGGCTCGGCAGCGACGAGGCCGCCATCTCCAAGGTGCTCGCCGCCTCGCAACTCCGCGTGCATCTGCCGCAGGACTTGCTCCCACGCCTCGAAGAGATGGCACGTTGGGCCACGGAGTCGGGGTTGGTACAGGCGTCGACGATTCCGAACTACTTGGATCTCTTCCATCTCGACGGATTGCGGGCCATCCGGCCGGATGCGGTCACGGTGATCGACTGATGCGAATCCGTACGATCCTGGTCGGCTACGTGGTGGTGCAGGTCGCGGTCTTCGCGGTGGCGACGGCCGTCGTGTTCGCGAGTTTCCGCCAGGTCGAGGAAGCGCTCCGCGTGGAGGACGCGGCGGCCGAGGTCGCCCGCGGGGCCTTCGAGCTCTCGATTCTTACCGGGGACTATCTCCTCGGCCAAGGCGAACGGCCGCGTCTGCAGTGGCTGAAGAAGCACGCCTCGCTCGGCCGACTGCTTGCGGACACGGACGACCGCGCTCTGACGGGCTTCGCTACCGTCCGCCGGGACCACGCGACGCTCGGCGGGCTGTTCGATCGGCTCGTCGACGTGGAGGTGCGCCGCGGCAAAGGAATTGCCGAGGATGTGGCCGCGCAGCTCGAAAGGCGTCTCGCCATCCAGCTCTCCTCGACGTCGCAGTCGTTGTTCCTCGGGGCCGAACGCATGGCGCGGTTCGGGGACAAGGGCGTCGCGGCGCACACGGAGACGGTCCAGGCCGTCCTGATGATCGTCGGCGGTGGCGCGCTCGTCCTGCTGGTCGTGCTTTCATCGCTCCTGGCGCGCCGGATCAGCCATGCACTCAACCTCATCGAAACGGGGATCGGCGCTTACGCGCGGGGCGAGCTCGACCACCGGATCGAGGTCCGCGGGCAGGACGAAATCGCGGCCGTCGCCAGCGCCCTCAACCAAATGGCGGGGAACCTTCGGGAGGCGACGACACGCCTTGTCGAGTCGCGCGATGGGCTGGCGAAGGAGGTGGTCAAGCGGGAATGGGCGGAGCGCGAACTCGCGCTCAAGAACGATTCGCTCGCGCGCTCGAACCAGGATCTGCAGCAGTTCGCCTACGTCGCTTCCCACGACCTGCAGGAGCCGCTGCGCGCCGTCTCCAGCTACTGCGATCTATTGCAGAAGCGTTACCTCGATGCGCTTGACGACCGAGGGCGAAAGTATGTCAGCCAGGCCCTCGATGGCGCCCTGCGCATGTCGCGGATGATCGACGCGTTGCTCTCGTTCTCGCGGGTCACCACGAGCGGCGGGGCGTTCGAGCCGGTGGACGCGGCCGACCTCCTCGATCAGGCGTTGTCCAACCTGGACTCGGCCATCCAGGAGGGCGGCGCCAACGTCGTCAAGGGGCCCCTGCCGACCGTCGTCGCCGATGGCCCGCAGATCATGCGCCTGTTCCAGAACTTGGTCGGCAACGCCATCAAGTTCCGCAACGAGACGGCACCGGAGGTCCACGTCACCGCCAACCGCATGGACGACGCCTGGGAATTCTCGGTGCGCGACAACGGCATCGGCATCGATCCCGAATACGCCGACCGCATCTTCGTCATCTTCCAGCGCCTGCACGGCCGCGACGACTACCCGGGATCGGGGATCGGGCTGGCCATCTGCAAGCGCATCGTCGAACGCCACGGTGGCGCCATCCGGGTCGCCTCCGAGCCCGGCGGCGGCGCCGACTTCCGCTTCACCATCCCGGACAAGTGAGGGGAATCCGATGAGCCCAGCGCCCAATGACCCCGACCTCATACAGATCCTGCTGGTCGAGGACTCCGAGACCGACGTCGACCTGCTGCGCGAGGTCATGGAGGACAGCCGCATCCACAACCACCTGTCGGTGGTGCGCGACGGCGTCGAGGCGATGGCCTATCTGCGCCGACAGGGCCAATACGCCGACGCGCCCCGCCCGGACCTGGTGCTCCTGGATCTCAACATGCCGCGCAAGGACGGCCGCGAGGTGCTTGACGAGATGAAGAGCGACCCCGACCTCCTCCACATCCCGGTCACCGTGCTGACCAGCTCCCGGGCCGAGCAGGACATCGCCAAGGCCTACGCCCGGCACGCCAACTGCTACGTGAAGAAGCCGCTCGGGCTGGACGAGTTCTCCGAGATCGTCCGTGCCGTCGAGGGCTTCTGGTTTTCGGTCGTCAAGCTGCCGCCCAAAGGGTGACGGCTCGACGGACTCGACAGGACCCGTGTGATAGGTCTCAGAAGTTGCAACAACGCAGAAATTCTCGCCAAAATATATGGCAAATCGCCGCGCGTCGTCGGCGGAAGGAGTGAGGAGAATGCCTGACCCGCAGAGCAGTCGAGAGCCCATCGATGTTCTCCTGGCGGAGGATGCCGAAACCGAGATCGATCTGGTGCGCACGATCATGGCGAACCGCGACGGCCGCTGTCGTCTGACCGTGGTCCGTGACGGCGACGAGATGATGGCCTACCTGCGCCGACAGGGCGCGCATCGAAGTGCCGTGCGCCCCGATCTGATCCTCCTCGATCTCGACCTGCCGAAGACGGACTGGCGCGACGTGCTTCAGCAGGTCAAGGGCGACTCGGAACTCTGTGTCATTCCGGTGATCGCGCTCTCGGCTTCGGAAGACGAACGGGATGTGATCGACGCTTACTCTCGGCATGCCAACGGCTTCGTCCTCAAGGCGCGCCAGGCGGACGCGTTCGCCGACTCGATCCGGACCATGGCCCGCTTCTGGACGTCCGTCGCCATCCTGCCGCCGAAATAGACTGAATAAGGACCCCGGTTCGTGCCCGTCAGACTCCTGATCGTCGAGGACAACGAGGTCGACGTCGACATCATCCGCGAGGTGATGGCGGACCTGCCCGATCATCGCTACGAGCTGGTCGCCGCCGGCACCATGGCGGAGGCGCGCGAGCGGCTTGAGGCCGACGCGTTCGCGGCGATCCTACTGGACCTCAACCTTCCGGACTCAGCGGGCCTGAGGACCGTCGAAGCGATCCGCGCCATCGATCCGGCGACAACGGTCATCGTGCTGACCGGCGTCGAGGACGAACAGCTCGCGGCGGCCGCCATCAGAGCCGGCGCCCAGGACTACATGGTCAAGGGCGTGACGGACGGACGCGTAATGGACCGGGTGCTCCGCTACAGTGCGGAACGACAGGAAACCTTGAACGAGCTGGCGGCGCAGCGTCGCGACGCCGAGGCGGCCAGCGCCAACTTCGCGCGGCTCATCGACAGCAGCGCCGACGGCATGGTCGTCGTCGATGCCGGTGGCCTGGTCCAACTGGTCAATCCGGCCGCCGAGCGCATCCTGGGGCGGCCCAAGGACGGGATCCTGGGGCGCCCGCTTCCCCTGCCGCTTGCCACCGACGCCTCCGACGCGGTCGAGATCACGCGGCCGGCCGGACCGCCCCTCCACGCCGAGGTCTCGGCGGTGGAGGTCACCTGGCAGGGCGAGACCGCGTCGATGATCACGCTCCACGACGTCACCGCTCGCCGACTTGCCGAGCTGGCAATCCGCGAAAGCGAGGAACGCTACCGAGAGCTCTATACGAAGACGCCCGTCATGATGCATTCGATCAATGGCGGTGGTCGGCTGATCAGCGTCAGTGACTACTGGCTAGAGCATCTGGGCTACGAGCGCGACGAGGTGATCGGCCGGCCGTCGACCGATTTCCTGACCGAGGAGTCGCGCCGCTACGCCGCCGAGGTGGTGCTGCCGGACTTCCTGCGCACCGGGGCCTGCAAGGACGTTCCCTACCAGATGGTCAAGAAGAACGGCGAGGTGATCGACGTCGAGCTGTCGGCCATCGCGGAGGGGAATGAGAACGGCTTCGTCCGGTCGCTCGCCGTCCTCGTCGACGTCACCGAGCGCAAGCGCGCGCAGGACGACCTGGTCCGCACCAACCGGGCGCTGCGCACCATCAGTCAAGGCAACCAGATGCTGGTCCGCGCCACCAGCGAGGCGCAGCTCCTGTTCGACATGTGCCGCATCGCGGTCGAGGAGGGCGGCTACCGGATGGCCTGGGTGGGTTTCGCCGAGGACGATGCGGCCAAGACGGTGCGCCCCGTTGCCCACTACGGGTACGAAAAAGGCTATCTGAACCAGGTGCGGATCACCTGGGCCGACGACGAATACGGACGGGGGCCGACCGGCCGCGCCATCCGCACCGGCCGCACCGTGGTCGAGCGCGACCTGGCCGGCGACGGGGCCGTTGGGCCGTGGCGCGAGGAGGCCGCCAGTCGTGGGTTCCGTTCCTTGGTCGCCCTGCCGCTGCGGGACGATGCCCGCATCTTCGGCACGATGAATGTCTACGCCGGGGCAAAGAACGCCTTCACCGCCCACGAGATCGAGATCCTGGAGGAAATGGCCAACGATCTCGCCTACGGCCTCATCGCCCTGCGCGATTCGGCGGAGCGGCGGCGGGCCGAGGGCGAGCTCCGCGAGCGCGAGCGGGAGCTCGCCACCATGATGGCCAACCTGCCGGGCATGGCCTACCGCTGTCGCAACGAGCCCGACTGGCCGATGGAATTCGTCAGCGAAGGGGCGAAAGCGTTGACCGGCTTCGAACCGGGAGCGCTGGTCGGCCAGGACAACCTGGCCTTCGTCGACCTGATCCATCAGGACGACCGCGACCGCGTGTGGGACGAGGTGCAGGCGGCGGTGGGCGAGCGGCGACCGTTCCAGCTCTCCTACCGCCTGCGAACCAGCGACGGCACCGAGAAACGTGTGCAGGAGCATGGCCAGGGGATCTGGGCCGCCGACGGCTCCCTCACCGCACTGGAAGGCATCGTCCTCGACGTGACCAAGAGGCACCGGGTCGAGGAAGCGCTCATGCAGAGTGAGGAGCGCTACCAGCGCGCGGTCCTCGCCGGCGGGGTCGGCGTCTGGGACTGGGAGCTGGCCACCGACGCCATCTACGTGGCGCCCAACCTGAAGGCGATACTGGGATACGCCGACGAAGAGATACCAAATCGCATCGAGGACTGGGGCGCCCTGGTGCATCCGGACGACCGCGACCGGGTCATGGCCGCCGCCCGCGACTGCATCGAGGGCCGGACGGACGCTTACGAGATCGAGCACCGCATGGTGCACAAGGACGGAAGCGACCGGTGGTTTCTCGCCCACGGGCGCGCGATCCGTGACGACGCCGGAAAGGCGGTCCGTCTGTCGGGCACCGATACCCACATCACCGCCCGCAAGAAGACCGAAGAGGAGTTGAGGATCCTCACGGCGGCGGTCGAACAAAGCCCGATCATGGTCGTCATCTCCGATACGGACACCAGAATCGAGTATGTGAACCGTGCCTTCACCGAGGTCACCGGTTACACGCTGGAAGACGCCATCGGCGCGCCAACGAGCATCATGGCTTCGGGCGAAACGCCAAGGGAACGATATGACGCGCTGTGGGCGACGCTGCGGGTCGGCGAGAATTGGCGTGGCCGGTTTCTCAACCGGCGCAAGGACGGTTCGCTCTACTGGGCCGAAACCGTGATCTCGCCGATCAAGGACGTGGGCGGTACCGTCATGCATTACGTCGCCGTGCAGGAGGACGTCACCGACCGCCTGCAGACCGAGCAGGAGCTGGCGCAGATGCAGAAGATGGAATCCCTGGGCAACCTCGCCGGCGGCATCGCCCATGACCTCAACAACATGCTGCAGCCGATCCTGTCGCTTACCGCGCTGTCCATTGAGGATCTGCCCGAGGACAGCCCACTTCGCGAGAACCTCGAGATGGTCACCGAGGCCGGAGAGCGGGCCAAGACCCTGGTGCAGCAGATCCTCAGCTTCAGCCGCCGCGAAGAGACGAAACGGGAGGTCGTCGACATCTCGGATTTCATGAAGCGCTGGATGGGTCTCCTGCGGTCATCGGTACCGACGACCGTCACCCTCGAGCCGGCGATCGAGCCCGACACCGGAACCGTCGACGTGGACCAGGCCCAGCTCGGCGCCGTCCTGATGAACCTGGCGTCCAATGCCGTCGACGCCATGGAGGGGCGGGTCGGCAGGCTCGCCATCTCGCTCGCGCGCACCACCATCGGCGACGGGACGGCGGCCGCCGAGGGGGCGCTGCCGCCCAGCCCCTACGCCAGGCTCACCGTCACCGATACGGGCCACGGCATGGACGAAAAGACCATGCACCGCATTTTCGAGCCCTTCTTCACCACCAAGGAGGTCGGCGAGGGCACCGGGCTCGGGCTCGCCACCTGTTACGGCATCGTCACCCGGCACGGCGGAACCATCCGGGTGTCCAGCGAGGTGGGGGTCGGCACGACCTTCGACGTCTTTCTCCCCCTGGTCAGCGGGAACGCCGCTGAACCCGGCCCCGGCGACACACGCGCTTCGCAGTGATCAAAGAGCAAAGGAGACGACACATGGCACGGATACTGGTTGCGGACGACGAGAAACTGGTGCGCGTCACCATCCGCAAGATCCTCACGTCGGCCGGCCACGAGGTGACCGAGGCCGCGAACGGCAGGGAGGCGATCGAGATGCAGAACGCCCAGGCCTGCGACCTCCTGATCACCGACATCATCATGCCGGAGAAGGAGGGTGTGGAAACCACCATCGAGCTGAAACGCGACCACCCGAACCTCAAGATCATCGCCATCTCCGGCGGCGGGCGCACGCGCAACCTCGACTTCCTCAAGCTGGCCAAGCAGTTCGGCGCCGACGCCGTCCTCGCCAAGCCGTTCTCGGAGGACCAGCTGCTGGGTGCGGTCGGCGACTGCCTGTCGGGGTCGGGCTGACAGCCGTCCGGGTCCGCCGGGACCGGCCGGGAGCCGTTGACAGATCATGCGACCGCTGGCGATATCGTCCGACGTCCGCTCCTATTACGGCGCGTTAATCGTGGTCGTCGTGATTGGCTTGGCCGCGTCGGCGATCAGCTTCCAGCATATGCGCGAAATGTCCGGGGCCGAGGTGTCGGAACGATTCCGCAGCGCGGCGCGCGATCGCATCGACGTCATCCGACTGGAGATATTCCGGTCGCTGGACGCCCTGCGCTCGACCGCCGATCTGTACGAGGCCAGCGAGGTGGTCGACGCCGGGGAGTTCCGCACGTTCGTCTCGGCCATCCGCCGCCGCCAACCGGGACTGCATTTCGTGATAGAGGCGCCGCGCGTGCGCCATGCCGACCGGGAGGCCTTCGAGTCGGAGTCGGTGCGGGGTCGGCCGCCTCGGCCCATCGTCGATCTCGGCACGGCCGGTGAACGGCGGCCGGCCGGCCGGCGGGACGTGTACGTCCCGATCCTGTTCGTCGATCCGCTGGACCGGCACGGGTTCGACATCGGGGTCGATTTGCGCCAGATCCCGCAATTCGCGGCACCGATGGCCGCTTCGGGAGACAGCGGAGCCCTGGTCCTGAGCGGCCGCTTCGACGCGTCCCTGCTCAAAGAGTCCGCGGGCGGTTTCGCGGTGCTGGCGTTTCAGCCCCTCTACGCCAAGGACGACGCCGTTGCGCCTGACCAGGGGCGGCCCCGGGTCCTCGGTTATCTGGCCGGCGGCTACGTGATCAGAGACCTCGTCGAGCACGCGATGGTTCATGTCGATCCTGTGGGCATCGATGTCGCTATTCGAGACCTATCCGCCGCCGACTCGGAGCGGTTTCTCTACGTCCATAGCTCGCGGCGGCGAAGCACATCGGTGGTTTCCGGCTTCGCCGAAACGCCCTCCCCTCGAAGCGCGAACCGTCGTTACACCGACGCCATCGATATCGGCGGGCGGCGCTGGGAGTTCGTCCTGTCCCCCGTGCCCGGACTCTTCGAACCGGACTTGATGATGAGCTGGCTGGTCCTTGCGGCCGGCCTCGCGATGACGGGGGGCCTGGCCACCCACATGGCATTGCTTGCCCGCGCGGCGCGGCGCCTGTCGGCAAGCGAGCGGCAGTTCCGCGATTTCGCGGAGGCGTCGTCGGACTGGCTGTGGACGATGGGGGCGGACCTGAGATTCACTTGGTTTTCCAGTCAATTCGAGATACGCACCGGCATTCCGTCTGAGGCCTTGATCGGGCGGCGTCGCGACGAGCTCCCCGGGGCGCCGGGCCAGTCCGACGAAGATTGGCGGGGCCACCTCGCGGACCTGGAGGCCACGCGGCCGTTCAAGGATTTCCGGTACTCGGTGGTCGCGGACGACGGGCGCGTTCGGATCGTCAGCGTCAGCGGCGTCCCCGTGTTCGGCGATTCGGGCGCGTTCGCCGGATATCGGGGCACCGGCGCCGACGTGACCGAACAGGTGGAGACGGAAATACGCGCCCGGCAGGCCCACGCGCGCCTCGTCGACGCCATCGAGAGCATCTCCGAGGGATGGGCGATGTTCGACAAAAGCGACCGGCTGGTTCTATGCAACTCCAGTTACCGCGATTCGCTTTCCGTGATCAGTGATGTTCTCGAGCCCGGCGTGCCGTTCGAGCGCATGGTCCGAGCCCTCACGGAACGGGGATACTACCAGGATGCCGAGGGCCGCGAGGAGGAGTGGATCGCCGAACGCGTCGCCGACCACCGCGAGAAGGGTCCGCGCGCACCCCACCGCGTGGTGGGCGACCGTTGGATGCTGTCGCGCACATACCCCACCCAGGACGGCGGGACGGTCCTCATCCGCGCCGACATCACCCAGGTCAAGGACGCCGAGCAGCGGATGAGACAAGCGGAGAAGATGCAGGGTCTGGGCAACCTGGCCGCTGGCATCTCCCACGAGCTGAACAACATGCTGCTGCCGATGCTGGAGCTGGCGCGGGCCACCATGCGCGACTTCCCTGCCGAAAGCGAAGCCCGCGAAAACCTCGAGATGGTGGTGGAAGCCGGCGAGCGCGCCAAGGACCTGGTGGGCCAGATCGTCGCCTTCGGCCACCATGACGCCGACGGGCGGGAGGTGGTCGACGTGGGCGCGGTGGTGCGGCACACGTTGGACCTGTTCAAGTCCACGGTGCCGAGGACCATCAGGGTGTCCGAGGATGTGGAACCCTCGGCGGGGACGGCGGCCGGCAACGCCGACGATCTGGCGACGGTGTTTCTGAACGTGGCGGGGAACGGCATCGACGCCATGGATGGACGGATCGGCGAGCTCGGCGTGACGGTGAAGCGGACGGCGATCGGTGGCGATGCGGGGTCCGCGGTCGAGGGCCTCGGCGAGGGGGACTACGTCCGGCTCCGCATCTCGGATACCGGCCGCGGCATGGACGACTCGACGATCGCCCGCGCCTTCGACCCCTTCTTCACCACCAAGACCGTGGGCGACGGCATCGGCATGGGACTCGCCGTGGTGCACGGCATCGTCACGCGACACGGCGGCGCCGTCGTCATCGACAGCGAGCCCGACGCCGGAACGACGGTCGACGTGTACCTCCCCTGCGCCGGCGATCGGCCGGCGGCCACACCGTGAGCACCATGGCGCCACCAGGGCTGCGCCTGGGTCCGGGGCGGAGCTCCCCGGCACTCGGGCCTGCGCGGGGCGAGGGGTGCTTCGGCGACCAGGCGGCGGGGACCATCGCCGGGGGACGCATATGGCCTACTTGAGCATCTCGATCGATCTGGCCGGATCGACGATGGTCAAACAGGCTCTGGTCGAAGCGAGCGTGGACGACGACACCCACCGTCATTCCCTGTATCAGGAGTTCCTGAAGCTCCTGTTCGGTATCGAACGGGATTTCTACCGACGGCTGCTCAGCGACCAATTCATCGATCATACCCGCCTCTACCTCGTCAAGGCGATCGGAGACGAGTTCTGGTACACCTACGAGGTGGACGAAGACGACGAAGCCGCCCTTACCCGGTCGGCATGGGGGATCTTCTCGGCATTGCTCGAGCTGTTTGCGGCCGACCGCTACCTCGGATTCGACGGCCCGCGACGGGCCGATGACTTTCGGACCGCTTCGCCATCCCCGCACGCACTGCCCTCGCGACAGTTCAACCTGCCGATCAAAGCGCATGTCGACCTTGTCACCGAACCGATCGAGATCAATGTGGAGCGATACGAATACCTCAAGGACATCGTCGCCGAACTCGCCGGCCATAACTCCGCCATCTATACCGTCGATCAACCCTACCTTGACGCGTGCGCCCGACTGAACCTCGGTTCCGGCGACAACTTCAACAGCCGACTCGGTGTCTCGACGAGGACGGATTTCATCGGTCTTCAGATCGACCGCTTTTTCCGCCTGACCAAGTTCTGCGTCCCGCTGCTGTTGGGGGTCGGCGAGGGGCTGATGACGCGACTGCCCCATGCGGTGGAGCCGATCTCGGCCGAGTTGGAACACCTGCAGGTGAAGACCCTGTTGCTGCGGGTTCCCGGCGCCGCCGGTGATTGGAGGGTCGAGCAGAAGTATGTGATCATCCAACCGGTCCCGGCGGCCCAAATGAAAGGGCTGGGCGAAGACTACGCGATGTTCCATGTGTTCGGGGGTCTCAGCCTCGGCGAGGTCGTGTACGTCCCCCCGCCGGCGATCGAGACCTTGCTCGCGCCAACGCAGGCGTTCCTGGCCGAGCACGGGTTCTATGCCCTGGATCGATCGACACTGATGCCGTAGCGGCGGCAGATCCGGAGGCCAAATTCCACAGTCAATCTGCCGTCAGAAGGTCCATTGGAACGCGTTCTTGATTTGACAATCAGTGAGCTGAGGTAGGTCGTATTGCATTGCTGGACTCGCGGGCGTTCCGGCTCGGCGTCCTGCGAGGCGTAACTCGGAGGCCAGAGCGGATGCCGGGTTGGAACAGAGCCGAAGACGATGAGGGGCGGATCGATGGCCAAACTCGTCATAATCGATGACGAAAAGCTTGTCCGCGTCACCCTGCGGAAGATCCTCGAGTCCGCGGGACACGAGGTCATCGCGGCTGCCAACGGGCAGGAGGGTCTGGACGCCATCGTGCGCCACCATCCGGACTTGGTGCTATGTGACGTTTCGATGCCGAAGATGAACGGGAAGGAAACCCTGTCGCGATTGCGGCAGGATCATCCCCAACTCGCCGAAATGCCGTTCTTATTCCTTTCCGCCCACGCCGACCGCAACGACGTTATCGCCGGCCTGGACTTGGGCGCCGACGACTACCTCACGAAGCCCATTGACGCCGACCTCCTGGTGGCCAAGGTGGCGGCCCGGTTGCGTGAGGTCGGCCGCATGGAGGCCAAGAAGGCACAGGAACACGTCAAGCTCTACAAAGCACTGACCCGAGACGAGACGCGTGGCGGAGAGGCCCTGCCGGAGGATGCCCCACATGCGGCAAAGCGGTCCGGCATCACGGTCGCCCTTGTCGGGCGCGATGTCGCGGAAACGACGGCGGTAGCACAGATGCTGGCAGGGTTCGGCCATGAGGTGACCGTCACGGAGAGCGGCAAGGCGTTTTTGCGCGACTGCGTCGGCGCCCAGCCGCACGTCGCCATCCTGTGGTTCTACACCGCCGACATGCTGGGCTCGGTAACCGCCAAGATGGCGCGAAACCGGGGTACCGGCGGGGCGACACGGTTTCTGCTCGCGTGGTCGCCAGCGCTGACTGACTTGCCCCGTCCCCAAGCCGTGGAGGCCATCGACGAGATCATCGATCTTCCGATCGAGCCCGAGACGCTCAACCGGAAGACCAAGAAATGGGCGGCCGAAGGAACACCGCGATGACGGCATTCGAAGGACCCGTATTGACCGCCTTGCTCAAGACGCTCGGGTTCCCGGCAGGCGCACGGCAGAAGCGGGCGGCGAGCGTGCCGACCGACCCCAAAACCCCGGAGAAGGTCGACCCGCGCGTGGCTAGGTTCGAACGCCAGATCGATAAGATCCTCGACCAACGTCAGGCCGGCCTGGATGATCGGGTGTTCCTGATTTCCATCCGCAAGGTCCGCGATGCCATGGGAGCCAAATGGCCGCACACCGAGGCGCGCGTGCACGAGACCGTCGAACGGATCATCGATCAGCACCTGACGCCGCGCGATCTCTACATCCGTTACGACGACCTGTCCTACCTCGTCGTGTTGTCCGGAAGCACCAAGCAGAAGGCCCAACTCAAATGCACCCTGATCGGTGAAGAGATCCTGAAACGGTTGTTGGGCCGGCAAACGGTCTCCGAACTCATCGACATCAAGGTCGCCAAGTCGTCGGACGGGCAGGAGACGCTGTTCCATGATCTGCCCCCGCTCACGTCCCTGATCGAGGGCCTGATGAATACCGGACGTATCGATCAGGCGGGGGCTGCCGACGGCCCCGCGCAGATGACTTCGGAGGCCGCTCAACCAGAGCGGCACCAAGAAAAGATCGAAGTGCAGGCCGCGGAGAAGAAGGGGATCGAGGAACGGACGGGCCGGACCCGACCGGGCCCCGTCGCCGGCCTGTTCGAAGTCGATTACGTATTCCGTCCACTCCTGGCGGTGCGCACCAAGGTCATGTCGACCTTCATGTGCATTCCGATACGGCCACGCAAGGGCGGCTTCGATTCCGGATACGAGGTGCTCGGCGATCCCCGGAACCCCGCCCACATCCTCGAGCTCGACATCCAGACTCTGAAGGCGGTTTCGGCCGCCCTCACCATGTTGAACAAGACCAAGAAGAGGTCGCTTCTCGCTTTGCCGGTCCATTTCGAGACCCTGGCCGACAATCGCCGACGGACCCAGTACGTCGGTCTATGCGCGAGGGAGTTCGCCGGCTTGGCCAATCGCGTGGTGTTCGAGTTGGTCGGGTTGCCGAATGGGATTCCCCAGGGCCGGCTATTGGAATTCGTTTCGGTCCTGCGGCCGACGTGCCGGGCCGTCCTGGCCCGATTCGCGCCGGACCATACCAGCTTCCCGGCGTTTCGGACGGCGGGGCTGCACGCCGTGGGAATCGACGTGTACTCGCCGGATCAAGGCGAAACGGCGCTCATGGCCCAGATGGACAGATTCGTCGATGCCGCCAAGAAGAGCCAACTCAAGGCGTACGTGTTGGGGGTTCGAACCATAAGCCTCTACACGACGGCGGTGACGAACGGTTTCGACTATCTGGCCGGGTATGCCCTGACGTCCGTCGCCAGATCGGCGGAGGACATCTATGCCTTTCGTCCGGAGATGCCGTACCTCGCACTCATTCAGGCCGCGGCCGAGGGTCTGTCAGGTCGTGGCGAACCCGGCACGATCGAATGAGCGGAACCTGCTCCCGCAACCAAGCCCAACACCGCCATCCCACCGCGGAGTCGCCATGGTGGGTTTGGACCGGCGAGCGGGATCTGACCCTCCGCCCGAAGCCGTCTCGGGTCCCGACCGGGGACATCCTCGGAAGGGCCTGCCGCCCCGCGCCCCGAAGGCGTTCGCGTCGAAAAATATCGCATTGGCGGCGAATTTTCTCATGCGCGCGCGAGCGCGCAGGCCGACACTTTTCCCAAATTGCTGATCGGACCCGTTGGCGGAGGCGACCGAGCGGTCCATCCGTCGCCGCCGGGAGGGACCCTGCGCACAGACGCGGCCCGCCCAATACCCGATCATTCGCGAGGGAGGTCGTCATGAAGAGACTGTTCGTGTTGCTGGCGGGCATGGTCCTGGCCTTCGGCTCGTCCATGGTGCGGGCCGAAACCGTGTGGAACCTCGCCACCGCCTACAAGGACAACAACTTCCACACCCAGAACATCGCCCGCTTCGTCAAGGAAGTCGAAGAGAAGTCCGGCGGCAAGCTCAAGATCACGATGCACACCAACGCATCGCTCCTCAAGATGCCGGAGATCAAACGCGGCGTGCAGACCGGGCAGGTACAGCTGGGCGAAATCCTGCTGTCGGCCTACGGCAAGGAAGATCCGTTTTTCGAGGTCGACGGGATCCCCTTCCTGTCCAAGGGGCAGATGACCGCGTGGGAGGTCTACGAGCTCACCCTGCCGTACATCAAGGCCAAGCTCGAATCCCAGGGCCTGATGCCGTTGTTCTCGGTGCCGTGGCCGGGGCAGGGGCTCTACGCCCAGAAACCGATCAATGCGGTGTCCGACTTCAGGGGCGTGAAGTTCCGCGCCTACAACGCCCTGACGGCGCGCTTCGCCGAGCTGATGGGCGCGGTGCCGACCACGGTCCAGTCGGCCGAGGTGCCGCAGGCCTTCGCCACCGGCGTGGTCAGCGCCATGATCACCTCGGCGGCGACCGGCAACTACACCAAGGCCTGGGACTTCACCACCCACTTCTATGACGTCAACGCCATGAACAACAAGAACATGGTGATCATGAGCGCCGACGCGTTCAACAAGCTGGATGCGGGCACCAAGGCCGTGGTCATGCACGCGGCGGCCAAGGCCGAGGCGCGGGGCTGGATCATGAGCCGGACCGTGCAGGCGGGACTGACGCAGAACCTCGTCAAGAACGGCATGACGGTACAGCCGCCCAGCCCCTCACTGCTGGCGGAACTGGAGGCCATCGGCGGCAAGATGGTCCAGGAGTGGCTGGCCAAGGCCGGTCCGGACGGGCAGAAGTTCATCGCCGCTTACAGGGCCCTGGACGCCAACTGACGACCATCGAAATGGGAGCCAATGGCCGATCGGTTCTGCTAGTCTTCTGCCATGCTGCGGCGGGTTCTGGACTCTCTCTATCTCGGCGGGGCAGTGGCGGGAGCCGGATCGATCGTCGCCATTGGGCTCCTCATTGTCTCCCAGGTGGTCGGCCGAGAGCTCGGCATTCAGGTCAAGGGCGCCGATGACCTGACGGCCTGGAGCGTCGTCGCCGCCGGGTTCCTCCCCCTCGCGTACACCTATCGGCGGAACGGCCATATCCGGGTCACCGTCGTCGTCGAGCACCTCCGGGGGGCCCGACGCCGGATCCTGGAGATCCTCATCATCGGCCTGTCGCTGTTCCTGGTCGGATACATGACCTATTCGGCCTTCGACATGATCTGGGATTCGTTCCGGTTCGGAGAGCTCTCCCAGAACCTCATCGTCATTCCCATCTGGATCCCCCAGTCGTCGATCGCCGTGGGGTCGCTGCTGTTCACCGTCGCGATCATGGACGATCTGGTCGTCTCCCTCATGGGGGGACAGCCGGCCCACATGGACGGGGACGGGCCGTCCGAAACCGCAGAACGGCGGATCGAGTAGGAGGCGGCGTTGACGCCCGACCAGACTCAGATCGCGCTGACTCTGGTCATCGTGCTGTTCGTGTTCCTCGGGTCGGGCGTGTGGATCGCCTTGTCGCTCCTGGGTGTCGGCTGGGTGGGTCTGGCCTTCTTCAGCGCGGTCCCGGTCGAGAAGTCGCTGGCGACGTCGATCTGGCAGACCACGGCCTCGTGGACCCTGGCGGCACTGCCCCTGTTCATCTGGATGGGCGAGATCCTTTTCCGGGCCCGGCTGTCCGAGATCCTGTTCCGGGGCATCGCCCCATGGGTCACCTGGCTTCCGGGCCGCCTGATGCACGTCAACGTCCTGGGCTGCGGCGTGTTCGCCGCCATCTGCGGATCCTCGGCCGCCACCGTCGCCACCATCGGCCGCATGTCGCTGCCGGAGCTGGAGAGAAACGGCTACAACCGCACCCTGTCGGTGGGCAGCCTGGCCGGGTCGGGAACCCTGGGGCTCCTGATCCCGCCGTCCATCATCATGATCGTCTACGGGGTGGCGGCGGACGTCTCCATCGTGCGGCTCTTCCTGGCCGGCGTGCTGCCCGGGCTGATGCTGATCGTCCTCTTCATGGGCTACATCGGCTTCATGGCCGTGGTCCGTGCGGACGCCGTCCCCAAGGAGTCGGCCCGCCTGAGTCTGCGCGAAAAAGTCGCCCGCTCGGGCGGCCTGTTGCCGGTGGTGCTCCTGATCCTGGCCGTCATCAGTTCCATCTACCTCGGCATCGCGACCGCCACCGAAGCGGCGGCCGGCGGCGTGATCGGCGCCCTGATCCTGGCGGCGTGGACGCGCGCCCTCAACCGGCACATGTTCGTCGAGAGCCTGCTCAGCGCGACGCGGCTGTCATGCATGATCTTCTTCATCCTGGCCGGCGCGGCGTTCCTCACCACGTCGCTCGCCTACAACGGTCTGCCCAGGGCGCTCGCCGGCTGGATCGGCGGCATGGACCTGAACCCCTATACGCTGATGGCGGCATTGTGCGTGCTCTACATCGTTCTCGGCTGTTTCATCGAGGGGATCTCGATGATCGTCCTCACCGCGACCGTGGTCCTGCCGCTGGTCAGCCATGCCGGGTTCGATCTCATCTGGTTCGGCATCTTCGTCATCATCGTCGTCGAGATGGCCCAGATCACACCGCCCCTGGGTTTCAATCTGTTCGTCATTCAGGGACTGACGGGAATGGGTATCTTCAAGGTGGCGCGCGCCGCCATCCCGTTCTTCCTGCTGCTGCTGACCGGCGCGGTCCTGCTCACGATCTTCCCCGAGATCGCGACCTGGCTGCCGTCGACCATGGACCGGGAATGACATGGCGACGCGCGGGACCAAGCCGGCGGAGTGCCTGATCCCGGGTCCGCAATCACGGGTCTCGAAGCACCGTGTTCAAGCTGTCCGGTAAGCGCGACCCCATCCGCATCGGGTTCTATCTCGCGCGCAAGTTCTCGATCGTTCCGTTCATCAACGCGGTCGATCCGCTGCGGATGGCCAACAAGCTGAGCGGCCAGACCCTGTTCGAGTGGGCGTTCATCTCCCGCGACGGCGAGCCGGTGGAAGCCATCAACGGGATGACCATCATGGTCGACCGGGCGTTGGCCGATGCCGGGGATTTCCCCAACGTCATCTGCTGCGTCGGGTTCGATCCGGTCATCGAGGTCCGCGGTCCGGTCAAGGCGTGGCTGCGCAAGCTCAACAGCAAGGGGGCCCATCTGGGCGCCCTGGGCGCCGGCACCCTGTTCCTGGCCGAAGCGGGGTTGCTCGACGGTTACCGCGCCACCATTCACTGGCAATACCTGGAGAGCTTCGCCGAAAGGTTCCCCGAGACCACGTTGACGCGCAACGTGTTCGAGATCGATCGCAACCGCTTCACCTGTGCCGGCGGCACGGCCGCCATGGACATGGTCCTGCACTTCATCGGCCTCCATTTCGGCCATGCCCTGGCGACCGACGTCTCGGACCAGTTCATCATCGGCGGCATCCGCGAGGCGTCGGCACAGCAACGCCTGTCCCACCGCGCCCGGCTGGGGATCACCAATCCCAAGCTGCTGCGGGTCGTCGACATCATGGAGACCCATATCGAGGAGCCGCTCGGTCTGCCCCGTCTGGCCGCGCTGACCGGGATTTCGCAACGCCAGATGGAGCGGCTGTTCAGGAACCAGGTCGAGCTGTCGCCGATCCGGTTCTACACGCGGCTCCGGCTGCTCCATGCCCGCCGGCTGTTGCATCAGACGGACATGAGCGTCCTCCAGGTCGGTATCGCCAGTGGATTCGGGACCACCGAGCACTTCTCCCGGTCCTTCAAGGCGGAGTTCGGCGTCTCCCCGTCCGCGGACCGGCGCACGGCCCGCGGGTTCGATGCCATGGACAGGGCCTGAAAGCGCCAATCCCGTCGAATTCCATCAAGAGCGTCTGGCGTCCCTGCGTACCATCAGGATAGGTGGCCCGAGGGCCGCCCTCCGACAACACGGCCGAATGCGAGCGTCCACATGGCGATCGGCACCAAATCCCCCGGTGTCTGGGTTCCCGTAGCAACCCCGTTCGGCCTTGACCTCGAGCCCGATGCCGAGGCCTTCGTCGCGCACTGCAAGGACCTGCTCAGGGCCGGTGCGGACGGTCTGGCGGTGTTCGGGACGACCAGCGAGGCCAACTCGTTGGGCCTCGCCGAGCGCAAGGGCCTTTTGGAGGCGCTCGTCGACTCCGGCGTCGACCCGAAGCGGCTCATGCCCGGCACCGGGTGCTGCGCACTGACCGATACGGTCGATCTGACCGGGCACGCGGTGCGGCTCGGCTGCACCGGCGTCCTGATGCTCCCGCCCTTCTACTACAAAGGGGTCGGTGACGAGGGCCTGTTCACGGCGTTTGCCGAGGTTATCGAACGGGTCGCCGACGATCGGCTGCGCATCTTCCTCTATCACATCCCGCCGGTGGCCCAGGTTCCCATCTCGCTCGACCTCCTCCAGGGCCTCACCATCGCCTACCCGAGCATCATCGCGGGGCTCAAGGACAGCTCCGGCGACTGGCGCAACACCGAGACCGTGATCGAGACCCTGCCGCAGCTCGCCGTCTTCTCGGGCTCCGAGAGAACCGTGCTCGCCAATATCAGGGCCGGCGGGGCCGGATGCATCAGCGCCACGGCGAACGTCAATGTGCGCAATATCCGCCGGCTCATCGATCGGTGGCAGTCCGCGGAGGCGGAGTCGATGCAGGAGGACCTCAACGCGGTCCGGTCCGCGTTCGAACGCTATCCCATGATCGCCGCCATCAAGGCCTTCCTGCTGGAGGCCACGGGCAATGGCGCGTGGTCGCGCCTGCGCCCCCCGCTGACCGAGCTGCCGGTGGGGGACCGGCGGGACCTGATGCGGTCCCTCGGATTCGCGTCCGGCCGGTCCGGGGACGACGGCATCACGGTCCCCGAAGCACCGGCGCTCGGGTCCCGGACCGACAACCGTCAAGGGCCCGGCCATGCCTGTTGACCCGCCCGTGTTCATCGCCGTGCGCGCGACCCTCGGCGCCCGGTCCCACGGATTCGTCGAGATCCTGCATGGAGTCGGCGATTGCGACGTCCTGGATCATGCGGAGGTGTTGCGGCGCTGGTTCCAGTTCATCGAGGCCGGACCACATCGGGACGACGGGGCGCCGGAACGGACGGGATGGCGGCGGCGGACCTCGTCAATTCGCTGGACGCTCGGGGCCCGTCGCGGCGAGGGCGATCCGACGGCGGCACGTCGGTGACGACGCCGGTAGCGATGTCCCGCATCCGCCATGGCGGGCGGGGGGCCGGGCATTCGCGACCGGCGAAACCGCGACGGCCCGCGTCGAAAACCGTCATGCGGGTGCATCTCATTCTTGGCATGCTGTGACCGGCGTCGCCCGGCTCGGCGGGCGAACGGCCCCCGGTTCGGATGGACGACGCGTGCATTGGCCGACGTGGTGCGGCATGGGGCGAGGCGGAGGGAATGGCCGGCAACAGCGCACGGATCGGCGTCGACATCGGAGGCACGTTCACCGACGCGGCGCTCGAGGTGGACGACCGGAGGTTCACTTCCAAGGTGCTCACCACCGCCGACGATCCCGCGCGGGGGTGCATGCAGTGCCTAGACGACGTCCTGGGCCGCGCCGGCCTCGAGCCGGGCGCCGTCAGCGTCATCATCCATGGCACCACCCTGGCCACCAACGCGATCATCGAGCGCAAGGGCGCGACCACGTCGCTGCTCACCACGGACGGGTTCCGCGACACCATCCAGATCGGCACCGAAGGCCGGCCGGAGCAATACGACATCAATATCATCCAGCCGGTCCCGCTGGTGCCCCGGCGCCGAAGGATCACCGTCGAGGAGAGGCTGAACAGCCGCGGGGAGGTCCTGGTTCCCCTGACCTCGGACAAGCTCGACGCGGTGCTGCCGGCGTTGGACGCGGCGGGTACCGAGTCGCTGGCCATCGCCTTCATCCACAGCTACGCCAATCCGGCGCATGAGCATCTGGCCCGCGACTACTTCGCCCGATGCCGGCCCGACTGGTCCATCTCCATCTCGTCCGACGTGTCCCCCGAGTTCCGCGAATACGAGCGGTTCTCGACGACCTGCGCCAACGCCTACGTGCGTCCCGCCATCGAGGGGTATCTGGCCGCCTTCGAGGCCCGGCTCGAGGACCGGGGCTTCACCTGCCCCCTGCTGCTGATGCTGTCCAGCGGCGGGCTGACCACCATCGAGACGGCCAAGGCGTTTCCCGTCCGCCTGATCGAATCCGGTCCGGCCGGCGGCGCCATCTTCGCCCAGGAGATCGCCGCCACCCACCGGATCGAGAAGTCCCTGTCCTTCGACATGGGCGGGACGACCGCCAAGATCTGCCTGATCGACAACGGCCGCGCCCAGACCAGCCGGCGGTTCGAGGTGGCGCGGGTGTACCGCTTCCGCAAGGACAGCGGCATCCCCGTGCGCGTTCCCGTCATCGAGATGGTCGAGATCGGCGCCGGCGGCGGGTCCATCGCCTGGATCGACGACCTGGGGCGCATCACCGTGGGACCGGAAAGCGCCGGCTCCGATCCGGGACCGGCCTGCTACGACCTGGGCGGCGCCCGGGCCACGGTCACGGACGCCAACGTGGTGCTGGGGCGCATCGATCCGGATGGCTTCGCCGGCGGCAAGATGCCGCTGGCCGCCGACAAGGCGGACGACGCCCTCACGGCGGACATCGGTGCGCCCATGTCGTTGTCGTCCCCCGCGGCCGCCTTCGGCGTCACCGAGATCGTGTGCGAGAACATGGCCACCGCGGCCCGGGTCCATGCCATCGAGAGCGGCAAGAACGTGGATGACCGGACCCTCATCGCCTTCGGCGGCGCCGCCCCTCTGCATGCCTGCCAGCTCGCCGAGAAGCTGGGCATCCGGCGGGTCATCGTGCCGCGCCACGCCGGCGTCGGATCGGCCATCGGATTCCTGAGGGCGCCGGTGTCCTACGAGGTGGTCCGCACGCTGTACCAGAAAGTGGATGCGTTCGACGCCGGCGTGGTCAACGCCGTTTTCGCGGACATGGAGGACGAGGCCAGCACCTACGTGCGCATGGGCGCCGGCAACGGGGCCGCCCTCCACGTCCGGCGTCAGGCCTACATGCGCTATCAGGGCCAGGGGCACGAGATCGCAATCGACGTGCCCAACGGGAGTTTCGACGGCGACGGGGGCCGGGTCCTTCAGTCCCTGTTCGACCGCGGATACGAGGCCGCCTTCGGCCGCGACATCGGCACCCTCGCCGCCGCCGAGGTGGTGGCCTGGAGCGTGACCGTCAGCACCGACCCCCATCCCGACCTGGACGAGCCGGTCGGGGCGCCGGCCGGGGCGGCGCGCGATGCCGTGTCCTGGCAGGTCCTGGATCCCGCCACCCGGACGCCCATCGCCTACCAGGTCCATCACCGCGACGCCTTGGGTCCCGGGGCCAAGGTCCAGGGCCCGGCGATCATCACCGAGGACGAGACCTCGACCGTGGTCGACTCGCGTTTCGATGCCACCATCCTGCACGGCGGCGAGGTCGAGTTGACCCGGCGGATGGACCAATGAGGAGGATCCTGCCATGACCGAAATGGAGGAGATCCGCAAGCAGCTCATCTGGAGCCGCCTGATCGCCGCCATCGAGGAACAGGCGCAGACCGTGATCCGCACCGCCTTCAGCCAGTCGGTGCGGGAATCGGGGGACCTTTCGGCGGGCGCCTTCAACCGGCGCGGACAGATGGTGGCGCAGGCCATCACCGGCACCCCGGGCCATGTCAACTCCATGGCCATCTGCGTCCGCCATTTCCTCGACAAGTTCCCCATCGACACCATGCGGCCCGGGGACGTGTTCGTCACCAACGATCCGTGGCTGTCGGTGGGCCACTACCACGACGTGACGGTTGTGACGCCGGCCTTCTATCGGGATCGCGCCGTCGGCCTGCTGGCCAACACCTGCCACATCGTCGACATGGGGGGGCGCGGCTTCGGGCCCGACGCCCGCCAGTGCTACGAGGAAGGCATCAACATCCCGATCATGCATCTGGCGCGGCAGGGCGTGGTCAACGAGGACCTCATGGAGCTCCTGCGCACCAACGTCCGCAATCCGACCGACATGGAGGGCGACTTCTACGCCATGATGGCCTGCAACGACGAGGGCGCGCGGCGCTTCGTGGCCATGCTGGAGGAGTTCGGCCTCGACGACATCGAAGACATCGGCGACTACATCATCGAGCAGTCGCGCAACAGCGTCGTCAACGCCATTCGCGCCCTGCCGGACGGCAGCTACCGTCACGTGACCGAGCTCGACGGCTTCGACGAGCCGATCCGCATCTGCGCCGACCTGATCATCGATGGCAGCGCCATCCACGTGGACTACGCCGGGTCGTCGCCGGCCAGCCCGTTCGGCATCAACGTGGTGCACAACTTCACCCTCGCCTACACGGGGTTCGGCGTGAACTGCATCATCGGCCCGAACGTGCCCTGCAACGCCGGCTCCTTGGAGCCCATCACCGCTTCGGCCCCGGAGGGCTCCATCCTCAACGCGCAACGGCCCATGCCCGTCTCGGCGCGCCACGTCATCGGCCAGATGCTGCCCGACGTGGTGTTCGGTTGCCTGGCCCACGTGGTGCCCGACCGGGTGCCCGCCGAGGGCGCCGGGGCCATGTGGAATCCCATGATCCGCGGCGGCGTGACCGCGGTGGAGCCGGACATCGCCGCCGCCGCCCCCAAGCTGTCGCGGGCCTACGACGTGATCCTGTTCAATACCGGCGGCACCGGCGGCCGACCGACCATGGACGGCATGTCGACCACGGCCTTTCCCAGCGGCGTCCGGACGCCGCCCGTCGAGGCCGTGGAGACCACCTTTCCCCTGATCATCTGGCGCAAGGAGTACCGCGGCGGCTCGGGGGGGGCCGGGCGCCACCGGGGCGGCTTGGGCCAGGTCCTGGAGATCGGCGGCGAGGACGGGACGCCGTTCAGCGTGGCCGCCATGTTCGACCGCACGTGGACGGCACCCGAAGGGCGGTTCGGCGGCCGGGACGGCGCCCTCGGGCAGGTCCGCCTCAAGTCCGGCGCCCCGTTGCAGAGCAAGGGCCGGCAGTCCGTCCCCTTCGGCGATCGGCTGGTGCTGGAGCTGCCCGGCGGCGGCGGCTATGGCGATCCGTGGGAGCGGGATCCGGCGCGGGTCGCCGACGACGTGGCCGACGGCCTCATCGGTGCCGACGACGCCCGACGCGACTACGGCGTGGTGCTCGCCCCGGACGGCACGGTGGACCGGCAGGCCACGGAGGCCCTGCGGGCCGGATCGCGGGTGCCCGAGCCGGCCGAGGTGGCCGAGTGACGCGGTTCCTCTATCTGGACAACTACCACGCGCCGCAACCACCCAACCGTCTCGATGCGGCGCTCGCCGCGACCGGCTTGGACGTGGTCCGCATGCGCACCAACGACGGCGCGTTCCCGGACGGAGCGGACTTCTGCGGCGTCTACGTGAGCCCCAGCTTCAACGGGGCCTACGACGACGAGCCGTGGATCCATCGCGAGCACGAGGTCCTGCGGGCGTTGGCGCGGGCCGGCGTGTCCATGCTCGGACTCTGTTTCGGCTCCCAGATCCTGGCGTCGTCCCTGTGCGGCCGCGATCAGGTGTTCGTCCGCGACGACAGGGAGAAGGGCTACGGGACCATCCGCCTCACCGGGCACGCGCGGGCCGACGATCCGCTGACCGGCGGCCTGCCCGAGGTCGTTCCCATCTTCCACTGGCACCGGGACGAGGTCCGTGCCGACCACCCGGACATGCGGGTCCTGGCGTCGAGCGACGCGTGCGCCAACCAGATCTGGCGCTGGCGCTACGGGCCCGTGTGGGGGGTTCAACCCCATCCGGAGTTCGACCGCCGACAGATCATCAACTGGTTCGACGGCAACCGCCGGCAGTTCGAGGCCGACGGGCTCGACCACGACCAGCTCGTCCGGCAAGCGGACGACAACGAAACCGCCGGCCGGCTGATCGACAACTTCCTTTCGTACGTCCGTCGTCGTTAGGCGCTTCGCCGCCCCCGGTGCCGTCGTATCCCCGACCGGCCGGCGGCCGACCGGGAGGGAATGAACGAGGGACTCCCCCGGCTTTCAATTCCCCCTTGAAATGTTCGAGTGTTATCGATAACATTTCTCAGGCCGAAAGCGCGGCCGGGCGGGGAAAGCCAAGGGCAGGGCTCCGGGCCCCGATCGGGCGGCTGGCGGCCGACGGGATAGAGTTTCGGGCCGGCGCAGCACAGGGGAGATGGGAGAGATGTTGGATCGAGACTACGCGCTGCTGGTGGGCAGCTACAGCGACATGGACGCGCTCGCCCACCAACCCTACGCCCCGGTCCCCGGAAAGGGGATCTACGCCATGACCCTGACCCGCGCCGGCGGCCTGAGGCTCAACGACACCACCGAGGCGCTCAACCCGGCCGTCCTGATTCCCCACACCAACGGAAAGACCCTGTACGCCATCGTCGAGACCATCCAGGACGAGGGCGATGTGCTGCGCTACACCATCAACGACGACGGGACTCTGGCCTACAAAGACACTTTCCGCGCCTCTGGACGGTCCACCTGTTACCTGGCGCTGTCGCCCCACGACGACGCCGCCATCGTGATCAACTACTGGGACGCCATCATCGACGTTGCCGACGCCGATGCCGAGGGACGGCTTGGCCCGCTGCGCCAGAGCTTCAAGCAGTACTACCGGCCCGAGGGCGAGTGGCGCCAGGTGACCGACCGGGAGGACCACTGGGGCAACCGCCAGGTCGGTCCCCACGCCCACTGCGCGCACTTCTGGCACGACTGGGTGTTCATCCCCGACCTGGGCGAGAACGCGGTCTTCCAGTACCGGTACGATCCGGCCGCAAAGACGCTGACCCGCGAGACCTACATCCCCTTCGAAGCCGGATCCGGCCCGCGGCACATGGCCATGCACCCGACGCTCGACATCTGCTACGTCTCCAACGAGCTGTTCAACACGGTCTGCGTGGCCCGCCTCGACGCAAGCGACCCGGACGCCACCAAGCCGCGTCTGGTCCCCTTCCAATACGAATCGACCATCGATAACCGCGACAACGTCAGCTACGTCTCCGAAATCAAGCTGTCGCCGGACGCGCGGTTCCTCTACGTCTCCAACCGCGGCGACAACTCGCTGGCCATCTTCAGGGTCTTGGACGATGGCCGGCTGGAGCGCACCGGCCTGGTCCCGACAGGGGGCAAGTTCCCGCGCCATTTCGCCATCACGCCCTGCGGCAAGGCGGTCATCGTCGCCAACCAGGACTCGGGGCACATCCGTGTGCTCGCCCGGGACGTGGCGACGGGGGCCCTGGAGATGACGGACGAGATCTTCGAGATCCCGGCGCCCAACTACATCCGGTTCGTCAATGTGTAGCGTTGGCCGGGGCGTGGTCGGGTGACGCGCATCGAGGCAGGGTGAATTCCATGCCGAGGTTCTCCGCCAGTCTGCAGTTCCTGTGGCCGGGGCGGCCGCTTCCCGACGCCATCCGCAGCGCCAAGGCGGCCGGCTTCGACGCCGTCGAGTGCCACTTCCCCTACGAATTCCCGGCCGAAGACGTCAACGCCGCGCTGGCCGAGACCGGGCTCAGGATGCTGGGGCTCAACACCCAGCTCGGGGTGAACGGACAGGACGACTTCGGGGTCGCGGCGATGCCCGGGCGGGAAGAAGAGGCCCGGGGCTACATCGACGAGGCCGTTGCCTATGCGGTCGCCGTCGGCGCCGGCAACGTCAATGTGGTGGCGGGCAAGACCGGCGGCACCGAGCAAGCCGAAGCCGTGTTTCGCGGCAACCTCGCCTACGCCTGCGACTTGGCCGCGCGCCATGGAAAGACCGTCGTCATCGAGCCCATCAACCAGCGCGACGCCCCCCGGTATCACATGAGTCTGGTCGAGGACGGCATCGCGACCATCGAGGCGGTCGGGGCGGCCAATCTCAAGCTCCTGTTCGACTGCTACCACACCCAGATCATGCAGGGCGACCTGACCGAGCGTCTGCGGGCCGTCCTGCCGCATGTGGGGCACGTGCAGATCGCCGCCGTCCCGGACCGGGGCGAGCCCGACCAGGGCGAGGTCAACTACCCCTACCTGCTGGCCGCCCTCGACGCCATGGGCTGGGACGGCCACGTCGGGGCCGAATACAGGCCCCGTAGCACGGCGGAGGACGGGCTCGGCTGGATGCGCGCCTACGGAAGCCAGCCGTCCACATGACGACCATGACTTCCCGCGTAAAGGCCGTCGAAAGGGGCTGAGCCGATGACGAAAACCGACAGCGCAACCCGCATCGCCTTCATCGGCATCGGCCTCATGGGCAGCCGCATGGCCGCCCGCCTGCTGCAGGCGGGGTTCCCGGTGTCGGTCTGGAACCGGTCGCCGGACAAATGCCAGCCCCTGGTGGCGTTGGGCGCGCGGCACGCCGCCTCGGCGGCCGATGCGGTCGCGGATGCGGACGTGGCCATCACCATGCTCGCCGGTGCCGCCGCCATCGAGCAGGTCTACTTCGGGGCCGACGGCATCGTCCCCGCGGCGCCCCAGACGTGCCTTCTGATCGACATGAGCTCCGTCGGCCCGGACTATGCCCAAGAGGCCCACCGGCGCCTGTCCGAGGCCGGCTACGCCCATCTCGACGCCCCGGTCTCGGGCGGCGTCTCCGGCGCCGAGGCCGGGACCCTGGCCATCATGGTGGGCGGGGCGGCGGAAGACGTGGAGCGCGCCCGCCCGGTCCTCGCGGTCATGGGCAACGTCTTTCATCTCGGCGACGGCGGGGCCGGACAGATCTGCAAGCTGGTCAATCAGACCATCGTGCACGTGACCATCGGGGCGGTGACAGAGGGACTGATTCTGGCCTCGTCCCTGGGCGTCGACGCCGCCAAGGTCCGCGAGGCCATCGGCGGCGGCTATTGCCAGAGCCGCATCCTCGAGGTGCACGGCCAGAAGATGGTCGACCGCGATTTCGTGCCCGGAGGGCCGCTCGAATTCTCGGTCAAGGACCTGAGCAAGGCCGACGAGATGGCCGCGGGTGCGTCGCTCCGCCTTCCGCTGACCCGGGCCGTTCTCCAGGAGTACCGGGACTTGGTCGACAGCGGCCGCGGCGGCTTGGATCACAGCGCCTTGCTCCTGGCCTACGAAGAGGCGAACGCGCCCCATCGGGTGTCGCCCGGCAAGACCGATCGCCTGCCGTAGACTGCGGAACTCCGGGCCGACCCTCGGGATTGGCATGACCGCGGGCCCGGCCGGCCGCAACGGCAACCGGAAAAATGGTAGCGATAACATTCTATGCCCCTCAGAAGCCCTGACGAACCATGTGGGCAAGCCGGTCGCTCCGACCGAGGCTGCACCGAGAAGACCGCGGAATTCAAAATGTTCGCGCCGGCTTGCGGGATCAGAATGGTGTTGCGCGAACCCGCGCAATCCTGTAAGTTATCGATATCATAAAGTCGCATCGGCTGAGAACGTTTCAGCGAGGGAGGAGACGGGCCGTGCCAAGGATTCGCTTCGATTCGGTGAAGAAGAGCTACGGCTCGGTCGAGGTTCTGCCCCCGTTTGACCTGCAGTTCGAGGACGGCGAGTTCACCGTGTTGGTGGGCCCCTCGGGCTGCGGCAAGTCCACCATCCTGCGCATGCTGGCCGGGCTGGAGGATCTCACCGAAGGCGAGATCTGGTTCGACAACACGCCGATCAGCAAGCTCGATCCGAAAGACCGGGACATCGCGATGGTTTTCCAGGACTACGCCCTGTATCCGCACATGAACATCGCCAAGAACATGTCCTTCGCCTTGCGACTCCAGAAGACCCCCAAGGCGACCATCGACGAGAAGGTGAATCGGGTCGCCCAGATGTTGGGCATCGATCACCTGCTGGCCCGCAAGCCGGGCGAGCTGTCGGGCGGGCAGCGTCAGCGCGTCGCCATGGGCCGCGCCCTGGTCCGGGATGCGTCCACCTTCCTGTTCGACGAGCCGCTGTCTAATCTGGACGCCAAGCTGCGCGGAAAGATGCGCAACGAACTGGCGGAGATGCGCAACACGCTCGACAAGAACATGGTCTACGTCACCCACGACCAGGTGGAAGCCATGACCCTCGGCGACCGGATCGTGGTCGTCGCCGACGGGTTGATTCAGCAGGAAGGGACGGCCGAGCAACTGTTCACGTCGCCGGCCAACAAGTTCGTCGCGGGCTTCATCGGCAGCCCGACCATGAACTTCCTCACGGCCGAACTGACCGAGGCCGGCGGCGTCCTCAAGGCCAAAGGGGACGGGTTCCTGCTGGACCTTCCCACGACCCTGAAGAAGGGCGCGGAATCGGCCTCCGGCCGCCAGGTGACCATCGGCATTCGCCCGTCGGCCTTCAAGGTGGCGTCGGATGCACCCGCCGCGGGCTCGCGGATCGAGCTATTCGTCAAGCTGTCGGAATACCTGGGTGCACAGTCGGTCCTGGTGACGATGTGCGGTGCCGAGGAAGTGCTCATCGAGATGACCAGCTCCGTTCGCGTGGAGGAGGGCAGCACCGTCGCATTCTCGGTCCTGCCCGAGGACATCATGGTTTTCGATGAATCGACTGAAGTCAGGCTGTGACGCCCGACGCCGGCCCGATGAACTCAGGATCAATCAGGAGGAACGAGGAATGTCCACACTGGTGAAAACGATCGTCGTGACTTTCGCGGCGCTGCTGCTGTCGGTCGGCACCACGTTGGCCAATCCCTACGCGCCGTACAAGGGAACGACGGTGGTCGCCAATTTCCCGGCGCACCCCCACTACCACGCCGTGATGAAGGTGCTGCCCCAGTTCACCAAGGAGACCGGCATCCGGGTCGAGGTCGACCTGCTTCAATACCTCAAGATGCGCGAGAAGCAGACCCTCGAGCTGACCAAGCGGAAGGGGGACTACGACCTGATCGCCTACGTCGTCTTCTCCAAGGCCGACTACGTCTACGCCGACCAGCTCGAGAACCTGGCCCGGTTCTTCATGAACCCGAAGCTGGCCGACCCCGACTACGACGCCAATGACCTGATCGACGGGTACGTCAAGAACATCGGCGTGGTCGGCGGCACCAAGGGCTACCTGCCGGGGCCCCTTCATTCCGTCTACGGCATTCCCTTCGGCTCGGAGACCTCCGTCCTCGGCTACCGGAAGGACATCTTCGCGAAGCACAACCTGAAGGTCCCCGAGAGCTACGACGAGCTCATGGGCCTGGTCTGCAAGATCCCGGAACTGGAGCCGGGCATGGGCGGACTGGCGTCCCGGGCCGCGTCGGGCCATCAGGCCAGCCACGCCTTCCTGCTCCACCTGGCTCCCCTGGGGGGGCGTATCTTCGACGACAAGTGGAACCCCATCGTCAACAACGCGGCCGGCGTCAAGGCGGCCCAGGCCCTCAAGAAGATCGTCGACTGCGGCCCCGAAGGCGCCAAGACCTTCGCCTTCGCCGAGGCCGGCAACGCCTTCCTCCAGGGCCGCACCGCCATGTTCCTGGACTCGACGGTGTTCGCCAGCTCGGTCGAGGACCCCAAGAAGTCGAAGATCGTCGGCAAGGTCGGCTGGGCGCCCCATCCCAAGGGCGTTCGCCGGGGCTCGCAGACCGGCGGCTTCGGCATCGCCATCCCCAAGAACGCGCAGAACAAGGAAGCTGCCTTCCTGTTCATGCAGTGGCTGACCTCCAAGCACGGGGACAAGCTGGTGGCCTTGGCGGGCGGCAACCCGTCGCGCTACTCGACCCACGCCGATCCGGACGTGAACGCCAAGTATCCGTACATGAAGGTCTTCGGCGAGGCGCTCAAGCACGCCGATCCCGATTGGCGCCCGATCATCCCCGTGTGGGGCAAGATCAACGCCGACTTGGGCACGGCCTTGTCGAAGGTGCTGACGGAGAACCTCGACATCCAGGAGGCGCTGGACGGCGTGGCCGAGCGCACCCGGGCGATCATGGAACAGGCCGGCTACTACAGCTGGAACTGACGGGGCTGTCCGGTGCGGAAGGCGGTCTCTCCATCGAGCGCCGCCCTCCGCATCGCCGGCTGAGATCGTTTCGTCCGATGGGGAGCGGGGTGTTATGACGACGGCAAATATGAGGCGGATGACGCCTTACATGTTCCTCGCTCCCGCGGCGGCGTTCATGATCGTCGGGCTTCTCTATCCCGTCGCGTACATGATCTACGCCAGCTTCCTCGACTGGAACCCGAGCCAGCTCATCGGCGAGGCGGACTGGATCAACCTGAGGAACTACGTCAGCCTTCTTCAGGATGCGAGTTTCCGCGAATCCACGGTCGTCACCCTGAAGTTCTCCTCCATCGTCGTGACCACGGAGATGGTCGTCGGGGTCGGGCTGGCCCTGCTGTTGGATCGCCAGATCCGCGGCATTTCGGTCCTGCGCACCATCTTCATCCTGCCCATGATGATCGCGCCCATCGTCGTCGGCCTGATGTGGCGCTACATGTACCACCCGTCGGTGGGGATCTTTAACCGGACCTTGAAGGACTGGGGCCTCGAGCCGATCCCGTGGTTGTCGGACTCGGGCTGGGCCCTGACCTCCATCATCATCGCCGACATCTGGCAGTGGACGCCGTTCATCTTCATCCTCGCCCTCGCCGCGCTGCAATCCCTGCCGCGCTCGGCCCTCGAGGCCGCGCGCATCGACGGGGCGTCCGGTTGGCAGCAGATCATCCACATCAAGCTTCCTTTGATGATGCCGGTCCTGGTGGTGACCCTGCTCCTGCGCCTGATCGACTCCTTCAAGGTGCTGGAGGTCATCCTGGTGATGACCAACGGCGGGCCGGGCCTGTCGACGGAGATCCTGTCGCTCCGCATCGCCCGCACCGCGTCCGAGTTCCGGGAGCTGGGCGTGGCCGCGGCCATGTCCAACTACCTGCTGCTGCTGCTGCTCGCGCTGACCATCATCATGTTCGTCTACAACAAGATCGTCGAAGCCCGCGAAGCGGCGGTGCGCCAGGCAGCGGAGGAGGCCTAGGCCATGAACACCACCTACGAGCGGCAGAACCCGGCCTTCTACGCGCTGATCGCCGCCCTGGTCCTGATGTCGATTGCGCCCATCTACCTGATGCTGTCGACCTCGTTCCGGCTCAATGTCGACATCATGAGCGAGACGTCGAGCCTGCTGTTCTTCCCCACCATGCAGAACTACGAGACCGTCCTCTGCAACGTGCTGTGGTACGACCCGGGGCACATCGACTACTGCGATCCGACCTTCGGGCGCGCCCTGGGCAGTTCGCTCCTGGTGGCCCTGATCTCCACCGGCATCACGCTGGTGGTCGGTTGCATGGCCGCCTACGCCCTGGTCCGCTTCCGGTTCATGGGGCGCGGCACCGTATCGATGACCACCTTGATCATGCGCATGGTGCCGCCGGCCGTGCTGCTGGTGCCGGTGTTCGGAATCTGGACGTTCCAGTACCAACTCGACGGCACCTACGCGGGCATCATCCTGGTCTATGTGGCGATGAACCTGCCGTTCGTCATCTGGATCCTGCAGAGCTTCATCGTGCAGGTGCCCATCCAGTTGGAAGAAGCGGCCCGGATGGACGGGGCCAACGCGCTCCAGGTGTTCTTCCTGGTCGTGCTGCCGGTCATCAAGCCGGGCCTTGCGGCGGCGTCGATCTTCACCTTCCGCATCGCCTGGAACGAGTTCCTGATCGCCAACGCCCTGCTCGACCGCAACACCCGCACGGTGCCGGTGACCATCGTCAATTCCCTGACCGAATACGACATCGATTGGGGGGTGATCATGGCGACCGGCATGCTGCTGGCGATCCCGCCGATCATCTTCACCTTCGTCGCGTCCAAGCAGATCATCACCGGCATGACCGCCGGCGCGGTCAAGGGTTGACACCCCGAACACCGCGGACCGCGGTCATCTTTCGGTCGCGACCGGGATGATCAGGGGGAGAGGCTTGCCGCCAGGGTCGTGAAGCCAGGGGGCTGGTCCACGGCTCGCTGCCGGGCGTCACACGACGGCCAGCGCGGCGCCTTCGCGGGCCAGGGTCTCGATGCGCGCCCAATCCCCGGATTCGACCGCATCGGCGGGCGCCACCCAGGACCCTCCGACGCAGACCACGTTGGGCAGCGCCAGATAGGCATGGACGTTGTCCGGCGAAACTCCGCCGGTGGGGCAGAAGGACACCTGCGGCAGGGGCCCGGCGAGGCTTTTCAGCGCCGCCACCCCGCCGGCAGCCTCGGCGGGAAAGAACTTCTGGACGGTATACCCTCGTTCATACAGGCGCATGACCTCGCTGGCGGTGGCGGCGCCGGGCAGCATCGGCAGGCCAGCCCGCTCGGCCGCGTCCAGCAGCGCATCAGTGGCGCCGGGCGAGACCGCAAACTGGGCCCCCGCCGCCACAGCGGCCTCGACGTCCTCGGCGGTCAGCACGGTGCCGGCACCGACGATGCAGTTGCTCTGGGCCATGGCGCGGATGCAGTCCAGCGCGGCCCCGGTCCGCAGCGTCACCTCCAGGACCGGCAGCCCACCGGCGATCAGGGCCTCGGCCAGCGGCCGGGCACGCTCCGGATCGTCCACCACCAGCACCGGAACCACCGTGCCCGCCGAACAGAAACTGCGGAGTGCGGTGCTCTTGTCGTCTCTCGCGGTCATCCTCCTGTCCTCGCCTTGAGGGGCCGGTCTCAGAGTCCGACCCGAAATGAATGTCGTTATTTCAATCGGTTATGATGTCCCGACCCTCTTCATCCCGTCATTCCCGCGAAGGCGGGAATCCAGAGACGGCGCGGGAAACCTGGACTCCCGCCTGCGCGGGAGTGACGAATTGGTTCGGCTCCGGTCATTGTAACCAATTGATTCGCATGACTTCGTTTCGAGACGGACACTCAGGCCGGGCCCTGCCCGGCCAGGACGCTCGCGCCGTCGGCGGTACTGCCCACCAGGCGCCGGAAGTTGACGAACAGGTCGCGGCCATAGCCGTAATCATTGGCGCTCAGGTCGGCGGTGGCCGGAACCCGATCCTCGAAATCGGGCGCCAGCACCTCCAGCCGGCCCGCCGTGGCGTCGAGGCGAACCATGTCGCCGTCGCGCAGCCGGGCGATGGGGCCCCCGTCGGCGGCTTCCGGCGCAACGTGGATGGCCGCCGGGATCTTGCCCGAGGCCCCCGACATGCGCCCGTCGGTGACCAGCGCCACGCGATGGCCGCGCTCCTGAATCACGCCGAGGGTCGGGGTCAGGCCATGAAGCTCCGGCATGCCGTTGGCCTTGGGTCCCTGGAAGCGGACCACGCAGACCACGTCGCGATCCAGTTCCCCACCGGCGAATGCGAGCTTGACCGCCTCCTGGTCATGGAAGATGCGCGCCGGCGCCTCGATGACCCGGCGCTCGGGCGCCACCGCCGACACCTTGATGACCGAGCGGCCCAGGTTGCCGTCCAGCAGCTTCAGCCCGCCGAACTCCTGGAACGGATCGCTGGCGGGCCGGACGATGGCGGGCTCGAGGCTGGCGCCCGGTCCGGGATGCCACGTGATCGCGCCGTCCCCATCCAGCTTGGGTTCCTGGGTGTAGCGGCCGAGGCCGGGACCGGCGACCGTGAGCACGTCGTCGTGCATCAGCCCTGCGCCGAGAAGTTCGCCAATGACGAACTGCAAGCCGCCGGCGGCATGGAACTGGTTCACGTCGGCGGTGCCGTTGGGATAGACCCGCGCCATCAGCGGCGTCACCTCCGACAGGTCGGCGAAGTCCTCCATGTCGAGGCGGATGCCGGCCGCCGCCGCCATGGCGGTCATGTGCATCACCAGGTTGGTCGACCCTCCGGTGGCATTGAGGGCGACCATGCCGTTGACGAAGGCCTTTTCGTTGAGGATGTGGCCGACCGGCATGAAGTCGTTGGTCTTGGCGGCGATCTGGAGCACCCGGTGGACGCCGGCGACGGTCAGGGCATCGCGCATCAGTGTGTTGGGGTTGACGAAGGTGGCCCCCGGCAGATGCAGGCCCATAACCTCCATCAGCATCTGATTGGAGTTGGCGGTGCCGTAGAAGGTGCAGGTGCCGGGCGCGTGGTAGGCCTGCATCTCCGCGGCGAGCAACTCGTCGCGCCCCACCTCGCCGGCGGCGAAGCGGTTGCGGATCTCGGACTTGCGGTCGTTGGACAGGCCCGACGGCATGGGGCCCCCGGGCAGGAAGATGGACGGCAGGTGGCCGAAGGAGGCCGCCGCGATGGCGAGGCCGGGCACGATCTTGTCGCAGACGCCGAGGAACACCGCGGCGTCGAAACAGTTGTGGGTCAGGGCCACCGCGGCCGACAGCGCGATCACGTCGCGCGAGAACAGCGACAGCTCCATGCCCGGCCGGCCCTGGGTGACACCGTCGCACATGGCCGGCACGCCGCCCGCCACCTGGGCCGTGGCGCCGGCGGTGCGCGCCGCCTCCCGGATCAGGCCGGGAAAGCGCTCGAACGGCTGATGGGCCGAGAGCATGTCGTTGTAGGCGGTGACGATGCCGATGTTGGGGGCGGCGCCGGACGCGATGCTCTCCTGCTCCGGCCCCGCCGCGGCCGCCGCATGGGCCAGGTTGCTGCACGACAGGTGCGCGCGCCCGGGGCCCTCGGCGATGGCGGAGTCGATCCTCTCCAGGTAGGTGCGTCGGCTGTCGGCGCTGCGCTTCCGGATGCGGTCGGTGACGGCGTCCACCGAGGGGTTCATCGTCGGCTCCTTGTCCTCGTCTCGGCGGCGGCGCCCGGCGCGGGCGCGCCATCCCCAGGGGAGCGGTCTTGTAGTCGGGAGCGTCCCCCTCGCTCCGCCTGGACGCGATAGGGCTCAAAGCGGTGCACGGCCACGCCCCGTCATCGATGGAACAGACAAGGGGCGCACGGCGGACCTCGAAGTCCCGGCAGTAGCCCGGGCATCTCACCCGACGATCCCGCCGGATTATAGCCGAGCCCGCGGCGCCCCGCCCGCGCTCGATGGTCCTGCCGCAGCCCAGTTATGGTATCGATATCATTCAGAGGCGGCAAGAAGAAATGTTATCGATATCTCTTGACCCCGCGACGTGCCGACCGCACTATCCGACCGTGGCCCGAGTCCGCTTTGGCGCGGTCGCGGGTCACGAGACCGTCAACCCGTCATCCCTTGAAGAGACCGCGGCTTGAACCAAAAACGAACCGCTCCGACCATGGCGGATGTGGCCCGCAGGGCCGGGGTCTCGACGATGACGGTCTCCCGCGCCCTGAAAGGGGGCAGGTCGGTCAAGGAGGAGACCCGGACCCGGATCATGCGGGCGGTCGACGAGTTGGGGTACGTGCTCGACCTGACCGCCGGCGCCCTGTCGTCGAAGCGCAGCGGCTTCGTGTCCGTTCTCATCCCGTCGGTGAACAACTCCAACTTCTCCGAGACCGTGCACGGGATCTCCGACGTGCTGTCCGAGGACGGCACGCAGATCCTCGTCGGATACACGGACTACTCCAAGGCCCAGGAGCAGCGCCTGATCGAGACCATGCTGCGGCGGCGCCCCGAAGGGGTCATCGTGACCGGCGGGGTCCACACCGAGGGGACCCGGGAGCTCCTGGAACAGGCGGCGATTCCGGTCATCGAGACCTGGGACATGCCGGCCGATCCCATCGGCCACGTGGTCGGGTTTTCCAACGCGGCGACCATCGAGGACATGATGGCGCGCCTGCTGTTCCGCGGCTATCGCAAGATCGGCTTCATCGGTGGCGACGACGGGCGCGCCAACGGCTCCGACGACCGCGGCCGGGAGCGCCGTCTCGGCTACGAGCGGGCGGTGGCGGCCCTGGGCCTGGAGACATCCCACGTGGTGCCCGTGGGCGATCCCCCGGTGTCGATCGAACACGGGGGCCGGGCCGTCGTCCGGCTGGTGGAGGAATGGCCGGACGTGGAGGCCGCGATCTGCGTGTCCGACCTGCCGGCCTTCGGGGCCATCATGGAATGCCACCGCCGCGAATGGGCCGTGCCCGGCCGCCTGGCCATCGCCGGGTTCGGCGATTTCGAGATCTCCCGGTTCTGCTGGCCCACCATCACGACGGTGTCCGTGAGCTGCACCGAGATCGGCCGCAAAGCCGGACACCTGATGTCGCGCGCGATCAAGGGGGCACGGTCCGAAAAGCCGCTGCCGCCGCAATCGGTGGTCATCCCACACTCGATCATCGAGCGGGAAAGTACCTAAGAAAAGCCGCGTGCCGGCTAACTGAAGGACAACTGCACCTTCATCGAGGCCTTGCGGTCGCCGGCCGTCTCGAACGCCGCCACCGCGTCGTCGATGGGGAAGACACCGGTCAGCAGCGGATCGAGCGGCAGCCGCCTGGCGCCGATCAGCGCGACCGCCCAAGCGAACTCCTCGTGGAAGCGGAACGACCCGCACACCTCGATCTCCTTGGCCACGATCTGGTTCTGGGGAATCGTCACCTCGCCGCCCAGACCGAGCTGGATCAGACGGCCGCGGGGGCGGATCACGTCGAGGGCGGAGCGCAGGGCCCGCTCGTTGCCCGACGCCTCGACCACCACGTCGAAGGTTCCCTTGCCTTCGCCGTAGGCCGCCAGGTCGGCCCCGTTGGTGGCCACGTTGATGGTGGTGTCGGCGCCGACCGCGCGGGCGCGCTCCAGGGCTTCGTCCACCACGTCGGTGGCCACCACCTCCAGGGCCCCGTGGGCCTTGGCGGCGGCCACCACCAGGGCGCCGATGGGGCCGGTGCCGGTGACCAGGACTCGGCGGCCGATCAGGCGACCGGCGCGGTTGATGGCGTGCAGCGCGACGGACAGGGGTTCGGCGAAGGCCGCCTCCTGGGGCGTCACGCCCTCGGGCAGCGCGTGGCACTGCGAGGCCTTGGCCACCAGGGCCTGCCGGAACGCGCCCTGGATATGGGGGAAGCGCATGGCGCTGCCGTAGTAGCGCATGTCCTCGCACTGGTTGCCCAGTCCCTCGAGGCAGTACCGACACGCCCCGCAGGCCTGGCTCGGGTTGACCGCCACCAGGTCGCCGGGAGAGAAGCCGCTGACGCCGGCGCCGACGCCCGCCACCCGGCCGGCCACCTCGTGGCCGAGGATCATCGGCTCCTTGATGCGGATGGTTCCGAAACCGCCGTCGTTGAAGTAGTGCAGGTCCGATCCACAGATCCCGCCCGCCTCGATGGCGATCAGCACCTCGCCCGGGCCCGCCGTCGGCGAGTCCCGCTCTTCGATCCGCAGGTCCTTCGGGCCGTGACATACGATGGATTTCATCTTCTTTCCTTTCAAAGGACGGGGGTCGGGAGGACCCGACCCTCGAAGTGTGCCGCCAGGTTGTCGTAGAGCAGTTTCCCCATGGCCTTGCGGGTCTCGACGGTGGCGCTGGCCTGATGGGGCTGCAGCAGCACGTTGTCGAGGGCCAGGAATCGCGGGTTGATGCGGGGCTCGCCGTTGAAGACGTCCAACGCGGCGAAGCCCAGGGCCCTGGTCTCCAGGGCGTCCAACAGGGCGCTCTCGTCGACCGTCGACGCCCGCGAGATGTTGATCAGCAGGCCGGCCGGACCCAGGGCCCGGATGACGGCCCGGTCGACCATATGGCGCGTCGCCGGTCCACCGGTCAGGGTGACGAAAAGGATGTCGGACCGCCCGGCCAGCTCCGCGGGATCGGGGATGAAGGCCCAGCCTTCGGCGGCGCCGCGCTCTTTCAGGTCGCAGTACGCGATGTCCATGCCGAACGCGGCGCACCGCCTGGCGACCTCGCGGCCGATGCGGCCCAGGCCGAGGATCCCGACGCGCTTGCCGAACACCCGCGTTTGCAGGGGATAGTATCCCCGCTCCGCCCACGCCCCGGAGCGCACCCAGTGGTCCGCCCCGACGACCCCCCGCGACGCGGCCAGCATCATGGCGACGCCGAAATCCGCCACCTCCTGGGTCAGCACGTCGGGCGTATTGGTCACCCGGATATCGCGGTCGCAGGCGGCGTCCAGGTCGACGGCGTCGAGGCCGACCCCGTAGACGGCGATGATCTCGAGGTTGGGCAGGGCGGCGATCAGCGACCGCCCGGCGCCCATCTCACCCCGCGTGGCGATGCCGCGGATGCGCTCCGCCCGGTCCCTGACGAAGGCGTCCTTGTCCGCGGCCTCGAAATAGCGGTGCAGCGAGAACCGCCGCTCCAGGGCGTCGATGTCCCAGGACGGGTAGGGAGCCATCTGAAGGATGTCGGGTTTGTCCACGTGCGCCCGCCTTCGAATGCGACTTGACAACGACTCCCCCCAACCTTTATGTTATCGATAACAAATTGACAGGCAAGAGAAAAGTTGCCGCCTGTCCACGCCGGTGAGGAGCGCCCAGTGAACCCCTTGAAAATGTTCAGCCTTGAAGGCCGTCGCGCTTTGGTGACCGGGTCCGGCCAGGGCATCGGTTTCGAACTGGCACGCGGATTGGCCGGCGCCGGGGCCGAGGTCATCCTGAACGACATCGACACCGGGCGCCTGGAGGCCGCGGCCGAGAAGCTCGGAGCCGAGGGGGCCACCGTTCATCTCCTGGGCTTCGACGTCACCGATGCGGAGAAGGTAGCGGCGGCGGTCGACGGTTTCGAGGCCGGAACCGGCGCCATCGATATCCTGGTCAACAATGCGGGGATGCAGTTCCGGGCGCCGCTGGACGAGTTCCCGGTCGACCGCTTCGATTTCATGATGCGGCTGAACCTCAATTCCGCCTTCTACGTGGGCCAAGCGGTGGCGCGGCACATGATCCCGCGCCGGGAGGGGAAGATCGTCAACATCTGCTCGGTGCAGACGGCCCTCGCCCGCCCGTCCATCGCCCCGTACACCGCGTCCAAAGGGGCCATCGCCAACCTGACCAAGGGCATGGCCACCGATTGGGCCAAGCATGGCCTGCAGATCAACGGCCTCGCCCCCGGGTACTTCAAGACCGAGCTGACCTCGGCCCTGGTCGCCGACGAGGCGTTCACGGCCTGGCTGAGCAACCGCACGCCGGCCGGCCGGTGGGGCGAGGTCAGCGAGTTGGTCGGCGCCTGTGTCTTCCTGAGCTCGGCGGCGTCGAGCTTCGTCAACGGACACATCCTCTATGTCGACGGCGGCATCACGTGTTCGGTTTGACCGGCGGCCCGTCGTCGTGGTCATGGGTGTCTCGGGCTGCGGCAAATCGACCGTGGGCGCGGCGCTGGCCCGACGCCAGGGCCTGCCGTACCTGGAAGGCGACGACTTCCACCCGGCCTCCAATGTCGACAAGATGTCGCGGGGCATCCCGCTGACCGATGATGACCGCTGGCCTTGGCTGGCGTCCCTGGGCGCCGCCATGCGCGCCAATGCCGACCAGGCTGGCGGCGTGGTGGCCACCTGCTCGGCGCTCAAGCGCGCCTACCGGACGACCCTTGCCGACGCCATCGGCCTGCCGACGGTGTTCGTGCTGCTCGACGGCAGCCGGGACACCCTGTTCGCTCGCATGAGCGCCCGGACCGGCCACTACATGCCGCCCAGCCTCCTCGACAGCCAACTGGCGGCCTTGGAGCGACCGCAGGCCGACGAGCCCGTGGTGACCATCTCCATCGAGAACGACGTCGACGCCATCGTCGACGAGGCCGAGGCGACGCTGAGCGCCCTCGATGGCGACCCATAGGCGACCCGGACAGAGACCCTTGGCACGGAATGGGACCCGCCCCATCGGCACGACCGGCCAAGACCCGCCCCGCCGCCGTCCTCCCCCGGCGCCGACGGGGCCACGAACCAACGTTCTCCCAAGACCACCTCGCCGGGTGCGGCAACCGCCGCCCCGGCAATCTTCTTTCCGGGCGGCGTCCCGTCCGACCCGGCCCTGGCCGCCTTAATCGGCTTGGAGATCGGCCAGCTCATGCCGCAGCCGCTGACCACGGTGGCCGTCAAACGGTTCGAGATCGGCTCGCGGAGCGCGCGCGTGGTCATCGACCGGCTGAACGGAAAACGCCCGCGCCGCGTCCACAACCTGGACTTCGAACTCATCGAGGGCGCCACCGCGTAAAGCCGCCGCGGCCCGTCAAAGGGCCGAACTGAGCCGGGACCGCTCGGGAGATCCCGGGCCCTCGGGCCAGAACAACGTCAATCCCGGCCGCCAGCTTCTGCGGCCGGGTATCGACTTCATCCTCAGCGCTTTCGCCGAATCGGCTGGGCGATGCCACGACGGCGTGGCAGGCCGAAAGGCGGCGGCCGGGGGCGCCGGCCCCCGAACCGCTGCCGAAACTACATGGCGTTGATGACGAAAAGGACGAACAAGATGATGAACACGGCGGAAACCGCCAGTGCACCCTTTTCCTGCTGTGACATGGCTTCAAACTCCCGTTTCCCCAGGTCTCAGAACCCTAGCCGATGCGGGCCGCGCATTCAAGAATGGGGAGTCGAATCCCCTTGATTTTCGGATGGTTTTTCCCGTTGGACGGTCCGGGAGATCGTTCGGTCCGGCCATGGGGCCCGACGCTCTGCAAGCTTACGGATGCGCGATGCCGGCCCGAGTCATCGCCGCCACTTAGAGCCGACGGAAAGCCGCTGCGCACCGGCAATCGGACCGGCAGGCGCATCGACTGAGAGCTGCGCGTGCGCCGGTACGTCGGCGCCCCGAGGAATCGTGGCCGCCCGGTCAGGCGGACTCGGGGCAGCTTTCCGGCACCACGGCGCGCTTGCGCGCCTTGGCCTTGGCGGAGGCACGGAACAGAAACCGCCGAATGGGCGACAGCCGATCGACGAAGAGCTTGCCTTCGAAGTGGTCCATCTCGTGCTGCAGGCAGACCGCGTCCATGCCGGCGAGATCGCGCTCGAACGTCTCGCCGGAGCGGTCCCGGGCGCGGACCCGCACGCGGGTGGCCCGCACGACGTTGCCGACGACGCCGGGTACGGAAAGGCAGCTCTCCTCCACGATTCCCGGCCTCGCGCTCGAGAGGATCTCCGGATTGACGTAAACCTGCGGGGCCGACCCGTCGTCCGAAAGGTCCGTCACCAGCACCTGGCGCTGGTCGTTCACCTGGGGCGCGCTGAGCCCGATGGCCTTCTTCGCGTGAAGGGTCTCGATCAGGTCATCGATGAGCCGGTCCAGGCTTGCGTCGAACGCGGTCACCGGCTTCGCCTGCAAATGAAGGCGGGGGTCCGGGTATTCGAGGATGGTGAGCTGGGGCATTGGCGTGACCTTGCGAGGTGGACAGGCTGCCGGAGAGCTTGGGTTGGGATTCGGTCGGCCCGGCGTCCCGGTCGGGCGCGGGGGCGGCGACCGGCGCGGCCGCCGACGCGCGCTGGATCAGCGGGATGGTGGCGACGATGGTCACCAGGAGCAGGACGATCTCCAGCGAGTAGACCGTCATGTAGCCGCTCGCCTTCGCGGCCAGGCCCCAAAGCTGTTCCACCGCCCCGAGGGTGGCGTTCGCGATATCGCGGAGGGTCCCGCTGAGCGCCATGGCGCAACCGGCGGCCGTGGCCTGGACGGCGCCCCATGAGCCGAGCGCCAGACCGGCCTGGTCCTTGGGCGCCCGGTTCATGGTCGCGGTCAGGGTGCCGTGGCTGAACAGCGCGGCGCCATAGCCGATCAGGAAGTTGCCGATCAGGAACAGGATCGGCTGGTTCGCGGGGGCCGCCATGATGACGAAGACGAAAGCCGGCAGACCGATGATGGCGCCGGTCTGTGCCATGCGGTAGGCATCGCCGCCGCGGCCGAGAACGTAGGAGGCATAGCCGAACCCGATGAGGCCGCCGAGTGCCAGCAAGGCCGTGAGCTTGGTGGTCGCCGAGACGCTCATATGGAGGATCTGTCCGCCATAGGGTTCGAGCAGGATGTCGGCCATGGCGAAGGCCATGGTGCCGATGCCGACGATCACCAGTCGGCGCACCGTGGACTCACCGGCACAGAAGGTTGCCCAGGATTCGCGGAACGTCGGGTCGGCGGCCGGTGCCGCAGCCCCTCTTGGCGGTCGTCGCGTCTCCTGCTTCCACATGGCGATCCCGTTCAGCAGCAGGGTGGCGACGGCGGCGCCCTGAACCACCTGCACCAACCGGCCCGGCGAGAAGTCCGCCAACGCGACGCCGAAGATGAGGGCGCTGGCGATCATGCCGACCAGCAGCATCACGTACATCAGACCGACGACCTTGGGATGGGATTCCGGCGGCGTCAGGTCCGTTGCAAGGGCGAGGCCGACGGTCTGCACGGTGTGCACGCCCGCCCCCACCAGCAGGAAGGCGATGGCGGCGCTGGCTTGGCCGATCCAAACGGGGAGCGCAGCGGATTCCCCCTTCCCGGCGAGCACCAGGATGGCGAACGGCATGACCGCGAAACCGCCAAACTGCAGCAGGGAGCCTTTCCAGATGAACGGGACCCGCCGCCAGCCCAGCTCGCAGCGGTGGGTATCGGACCGGAAGCCGATCAACGCGCGGAACGGCGCGAAGACGATGGGCAGGGCGATCATCACGCCGACCAGGGACGCGGGGACGTCCAGCTCGACGATCATGACGCGGTTGAGGGTCCCGACCAGCAGCACCAGCACCATGCCGACGGAGATCTGGAACAGGGACAAGCGCAGCAAACGCCTGAGCGGCAGGTCCGGCGTGGCGACGTCGGCGAAGGGCAAGAAGCGCGGGCCCAGCGACACCCAGCCCTTGATCAGTCTCTGCGTTACGCGGCCCACGTTTCCATCGAGCCTGACATCGCCGGACGGACAAAGGTGCGCATCTTCGGTCCCGCCCCGCCCCCCCTCGGCAGCCGATCAAGGGAGGATCGTTGTGATGGGCCGCCCAATGACGGCGGCTACCCAGGTTTCAACTCGGCTTGCTCCGTCGCGGAGACAACCGCACGGAGCACCGCCGAAGTCTATCAGCGCCCGAACGGATGTCAAGTAAGATTGACAGTATGAGCGTCAGGTAAAACTGACAGCAGGGGGCATCCGGCGCCTCATACCGGCGCGTCTTTCGACCGACTCGGGGAGCGCCGTTGTGGCGCGCCGGAAAGGCGGCAAACGAGTCCGACTCGAAATGAACACCTCTATGTCGATCGGTTACGGCGGGCCGACTCCCGTCCGCCCGTCATTCCCGCGCAGGCGGGAATCCAGAAACAGCCTAGGAAACCTGGACTCTCGCCTGCGCGGGAGTGACGAAACGGTTTGGCCTCGATCGTCGTCGCCAATCGATTTACGTGTCTCTATTTCGGGCCGGACACCAATTGGCGCCCAGGCACAAAAACAGCCGCGCCTTTACGGCGCGGCTGGATTCGGAATCGGAAGGATTCAGGAATTCTTGCTCAGGACGGACCAGCCCAAGCGGTCGGACAGCGGTGTCGGGTTGTTTTTCATCAACAGCGGCCGACCGAAGCTTTGCGTCCAATCCTTCTTCGGCTTGGACAGTACGTCGAACCTGAAGCGTGTCGACAACGGTGCGGGATCCGACAACAGGGTCGGTTCGCCGACCGTATAGGGTTTCTTGGGGTCCGACAGCACGCTCAACCGAAGGCGCGATGACAGGGGCGCCGGGTCGTCGGTGACGAGGGCCAGATTCAGGAACGACGAGAAGGTGTAATCCGAGCTCTTCAGCAAGCCACCGAACCAATTCGCCAGGGTATAACCGTCCTGCAGCAAGGGCACGTTGAATGCATCGGAAGTGAGCCCGGAATTGAAGTCGAACGGCTCCGCCTGTTCTTTGACTTCCATCGGGCCGAAGCTCTCCACGATCTCGTTCGCGGCCTTGCCGGCGCCGTAGGGCGCGTCGACGCACAGGACCGCCCGACCCTTTTGCAAACTGTCGGCCGCCATCCTGCTGGAGGCTCTCGGAAAACGCCCGCCCCTGACTGCATCCGCGACGTCCCTGCCGTAGTCCGCCTTGGCCGCGCCTTCGCCGCCGGCCTTTGGCGCCAGGACGAGAACGTCGCCGAACCCGTCGGCCTTGAGCTTCTTGGCCGCGTCACGAGCTTTCTTTTCGGAGTCGTATACCCGAACGATCAGTGTCATGTTCACGCTCCCACGTTGGTCCGTGGCTGTCGTCCGGCCACAGAGGGAATGGGGGAGCGTTCAGTTGGTCCCGCCCCCCCGTTAGTCAGCAGTCTTCTCCGGGACAGAGTGTTCTGACTAGCCGCCCCAGTATTGGGCCATCCAAGTCGTCTTCTCAATGAGTGCGTAATGCACGAGGAGCGCAATCAACGCAACTGCCCCCAGGAACAGCGGCAACCCCACCGAGGGGTTAACAACGCACCAGATCCTGCCTTGATTCATGACTTACCTCCTTATCCGCCCCATGGTGAAAAGGCGAATGCGAGCAGATGCGCGAAGATCGCGATCGCGAAGAACACACGCGTCCCGTCAATGACGTGCTTGTGCAGTTCCTCCGATTCCTTGATCGTTAGGCCGGTTGGCCATACCCGATCCGGATCGTCCAAATCAGTTGCCATATGCTTTCTCCTAAGTTGCGACCGAGGACTCACCCCGGATTGCTCCGTCGCGGAGAGGACCGCAGGGAACATTAGGATTCTTAGCGATGCGGTCGTAAATGTCAAGAAAGAGTGACGACAAAAAGTGTCAGCTCATTTTGACACTCGGCCCAAGCCCCGAATCCCCAGCCGTAAACCCACCCCTCAAATCAGATTTATCAAGACCTTAATGAGAATTGGCCTCGGCGTGTTGCGATTGCACCATAGGGCCGATTCCGCCACCGCAGTGCAGCATTCGGGGCATCTGCCGGAGCCGAACCCACGGATCGGGAGCCATGATACGCCCGCTCCTTCCCTCCGACCACCTGAAACACCCCTCACGAAATACGCGCCACGCGCGAGCTGGGGCCCGCGCGTCGAATTCGGCCGCCCGAGTCTCGCCGACGGCCAGCCGCAGGCGAGAGGGGCGGCACCGGTGCCGCGGTTCGCGGTTTCCCCGTCCGTTCGCCTCGGCTATGGTCGGGTGCCGGCCCGTGACCGCCGACGGCCGTGCCCATTATGTCCCGAAGAAACCCCTCCTTGCGACCGCTCGTTCCGAGGCCACCATGACCCAATCGCAACCCGGTATCCTTGCCGACGTTCCCCCGTTGAGCCGCCATATGGAGTTCAGCCTGCTGCCCGACTCCGAGCCTGCCCACGCCCTCGCGGCCTTGCGGGACGCCGGTGTGGACGAGGGCGCCGTGGTCGGCCTGGGGCCGGCGCTGGTCGGGGCCCTGCGCCGGGCCGTCGACGGCCTGCGCCCGTTCCCCGCCCTGGCCGGACCGGGCTGCGCGGTCCCGTCCACCCAGACCGACCTGTGGTGCTGGCTGCGCGGCGCCGACCGCGGGCACCTGGTGCACGCCGGCCGGGCCGTGGAGCAGGCCCTGGAGGACGCCTTCGAGCTCGACCGCCTGACCGACGGCTTCAAGTACGACCGGGGGCTCGATCTGTCCGGCTACGAGGACGGCACCGAGAACCCCACCGGCGATGCCGCCGCCGTGGCGGCCGTGGTCGCCGGCCGCGGCGCGGGCCTGGACGGGTCCAGCTTCGTCGCCGTGCAGACATGGCAGCACGACCTGGACCATTTCGAATCGCTCCCCCAGGGGGAACGGGATCACATCATCGGCCGCCGGCTCAGCGACAACGAGGAGCTGGACGACGCGCCACCGTCGGCCCACGTCAAGCGCACCGCCCAGGAGAGCTTCGAGCCCGAGGCGTTCGTGGTCCGCCGCTCCATGCCGTGGGCCGACGAGTCGGGCGAGGGGTTGATGTTCGTCGCCTTCGGCCATTCGCTGGACGCCTTCGAGGCGCAGCTCCGCCGCATGACCGGCGCCGACGACGGCATCACCGACGGCCTGTTCCGCTTCTCGCGGCCCATCTCCGGCGGCTACTTCTGGTGCCCGCCGGTGGGCGACGGACGGCTGGACCTGCGCGCGCTGGGCCTGTAGGGGCCGCCGTCACCGATCGTTCTTCATTGGCGAACCGGCCCGGCGTGGCGGCGATCCATCCGGTCACGGCAGACGAGGAAAATCGGGGACAGTATACCAATTTCTGCGACAAAATTGGTATACTGTCCCCGATTTCCTGTCACCGATTTCGCGGCAGCGGCAGGGCAGAATTGAACGCCGAGGACGCTGAGGTACGCGGAGGAAAGGAAATGCGCCGCGAAGCGGCGCGGGACTCCTCGTCTGCGCCCTCTGCGTCCACTGCGTTCAATAGACACGTGGACGACAGCACCGGCACCTCCGAAACGTTCATCCGTTCATCCGTGTCGATCATGTCGACACGCCCGCCCTATTGCTCGACGACGACGGCGACCTCGTTTCGGCGCAGGAACGGAAGGGTCCACGGGTGATCGTAGACGTAGGCCACCGGCGTCGCGGCCGGGCGCCACGCCGTCTCCGCCAGCTCGCGCAGCAGCGCCCGGCTCTTGGCGGTCACCACCGAGTCGGCGCGGGAGCCGGTGAACCGCAAGACGGCGACCGTCTGAGCCGGCACGCGGACGATGTGGACCCGCGTATCCACGGGCTGCGGCGCCGATTCCACGGTGTAGGACGCGGGCAGGAAGAAGCGCATGCGGACCGTCCCGCCGTCGGCCTGCGCGGTCTCCACCGGAACCGTCATGGCGATGGTCTCGGGCTTGCCCGCGACCTGGACCGGGACCGTCATGTCGATGCGCGCGCCACCCCGGTTCTCCCCGGTGATGTACTTGAACAGGGCCCGGAAGGCGGTGAACTCCCCGGTGCCGCGATCGTACGACTCGACGGTGGCCTCGGCCGCGACCCGCGGCCCGTAGCGTCGCACCTCCAGGTGTTCGCCCAGCCGCTCGACCACGTCGTACGGTGGTTCCTCGTAGTCCGACCGGCTGGCGAAGAGACCGCATCCGGACAGCAGCATGGCGACGAAAACCAACGCGATTGAATGGCGCATGTCCTATGCTACGGACGTCGGAGGCGTCCGGATCACCTGCCGCATCCGGCATCGGCACGGAGAGTCCAACCGGCGACCAATCGAGGGACGGGGGGGGGGTGGACCAGCCGCAGCAGCCTTCCGACGTCGACGCGGACGCCGACCTGCTGGCCGGGGTGCGCGCAGGGGACGAGCGGGCCTGTGCCCGCTTCGTGCGCCGCTACGGCGGGCGCATGCTGGCGACGGCGACCCGCCTGCTGGGCGATCCGGCCCTGGCCGAGGACTGCGTCCAGGAGGCGTTCCTGTCCGCCTTCCGCGCCATCGACCGTTTCGAGGGGCGGGCCGACGTGGCCACCTGGCTGCACCGGATCACCGTCAACGCCGGCCTGATGAAGCTGTGCGGCCGCGCGCGGGCGTCGGAACAGCCCATCGACGACCTGCTGCCCGCCTTCGACGACAACGGATGCCGCGTCGAGCCGGCGTGGCACACGCCGAAGTCGGCCGACGACCTGGTGGCCGAAAAGGAGATCCGCGACCTGGTGCTGGCGAAAATCCACGAATTGCCCGAGAACTACCGTATCGTCCTCCTGCTGCGGGACATCGAAGACCTGAGCACGCAGGAGGCCGCGACGCTGCTGGAGCTTACCGAGAACACGGTCAAGGTGCGACTGCACCGGGCCCGCGCGGCCTTGAAGAAGCTGCTGGAGCCGGTGTGGCGGGAGGCCGGCCCATGAGCGTCTGGCGCACCCTGTGGGGCGAGGCGAAGGCGATGATGTTTCGCGCGCCGATGATGATCACCTGCGCCGAGTTGGAGGCGTTCATCCTCGACTACTTCGAGGATCGCCTGACGCCGTTCCAGAAGCGCGTCTTCGAGCTGCACCTGAAGGTGTGCGCCGACTGCCGGCGCTACCTGGAGACCTACCGGGCCACTGTGGCGTTGGGCAAGGCGGCGTTCCAGAGTCCCGACGCGCCGCTGCCCGACGACGTCCCCGACGACCTGGTGCAGGCCATCCTCGCCGCCCGCAAGTCCGAGTAGCCGCCGCGTTCGTCACCGAGCGGGAATTATCGACCCGTGTTCTTGTAACCGGCGGCGGGGTCCCGACATCCAAACCGGTGCGCGAACACGCAACTGGCACCGGCGAATACGGAACGGGGAGTGGCGAGGATGGCGTATCAGCCCATCGAGAACTACGGCATGATCGGCGACATGCACACGGTCGCCCTGGTGGGCACCGACGGGTCCATCGACTGGCTGTGCGTGCCGCACTTCGACAGCCCCAGCGTGTTCGGCGCCATCCTCGACGACGACAAGGGCGGCCGCTTCGCCATCGCGCCGGTGGACGACGACGTCACCTGCAAGCAGTTCTACTGGCCGGAGACCAACGTCCTGGTAACCCGGTTCCTGGCCCCCCACGGCGCCGCCGAGCTCACCGACTTCATGCCGGCCGGACGCGCCGTCTCCGGCGACCGCCACCACCATCAGCTCATTCGCCGCGTGACGGCGGTCCGCGGCAGCCTGGACTTCCGCATGGAATGCCGGCCCGCCTTCAACTACGCCCGGGAGTCGCACACCGTCACCATCTCCAACGAAGGGGCCACGTTCGTCTCGCCGTCCATGGTCCTGGGGTTGGCCTCGACCAGCCCGCTCGACGACGACGACCACGGAGCCGCCGTCTCCGAGTTCACCCTGGCCGAGGGCGAGAGCGCGGTGTTCGTGCTGCGCGACGTCTCCGCCGACACCAGCTGCGGCCTGTCGCTGACGCCCGACGAGGCCGAGGACCTGTTCCGCAAGACCGTCGCCTACTGGCGCGGCTGGATCGGCCAGTGCCGGTACACCGGCCGCTGGCGCGAGATGGTCCACCGGTCCGCCCTGGCGCTGAAGCTGATGACCTTCGAGCCCACGGGCGCCATCGTCGCCGCCCCCACCTGCAGCCTGCCCGAAGGGGTCGGCGGTGAGCGCAACTGGGACTACCGCTACACCTGGATCCGGGACTCGGCGTTCACCGTCTATGCGTTCCTGCGCCTCGGGTTCACCCAGGAGGCGGAGAGCTTCATGCGGTTCCTCGCGTCGCTGTGCAAGGACCCGGGCCCCGACGGCTCGCTGCAGATCATGTACGGCATCGACGGCCGCAAGCGGCTGACCGAGGAGACCCTGGACCACCTGGACGGCTACATGGGCTCCAAGCCGGTGCGCATCGGCAACGGCGCCTACGACCAGCTTCAGCTCGACATATACGGCGAGCTGCTGGACGCCGCCTACCTGTTCAACAAGCACGGCGCCCCCATCTCCTACGACCTGTGGATGTCGCTCAGGACCCTCACCGACTGGGTGTGCGACAACTGGCACCGCACCGACGAGGGGGTGTGGGAGGTGCGCGGCGGCCAGCAGGAGTTCGTCTACTCCAAGCTCATGTGCTGGGTGGCCCTGGACCGCGCCATCCGCTTGGCCGACAAGCGGTCGTTCCCGGCCCCCCGCGAGCGCTGGCTCCGGGTCCGTGACGAGATCTACGAGGACATCCTGACCAAGGGCTGGAGCGAGAAGCGGCAGGCCTTCGTCCAGCATTACGGCAGCGAGTCGCTCGATGCGGCCAACCTGATGATGGCGCTCACCTTCTTCATGTCGCCCACCGATCCGCGCATGCTGAGCACGCTGGACGCCACCCTGCTGCCGCCGGAGAAGGGGGGGCTCACCGCCAACAGCCTGGTCTACCGCTACAACGTCGACGAGACGGCCGACGGCTTGGCCGGCGAGGAGGGGACCTTCAACATCTGTACCTTCTGGCTGGTCGAGGCCCTGACCCGGGCCGGCCGCCACGACCGGGCGCGCCTGGAGGAGGCCCGGCTGATCTTCGAGCGCATGCTGGGGTTCGCCAACCACGTGGGCCTGTACGCGGAGGAGACCGGCCACCACGGCGAGGGCCTGGGCAACTTCCCCCAGGCGTTCACCCACCTGGCCCTGATCAGCGCCGCCTTCAACCTCGACCGCGCGCTGGGCCCGGGCGCCTGAGCGGGCCCGCCCGGCCATGACCGCCGTTCGCGCCGCCGACTATCGCGGGTGGGACGCCCTGTGGCTGGAGCGGGGCCCCCTGGCCCTGGTGCTGGTGCCCCAGGTGGGCGGCCGGCTGATGGGCATCCGCTGGCACGGCCACGAGTTGGCCTTCATCCACCCCGACCTCGCCGGCCGGGTCGAGGACGTGGCGGCCGTCGCCGACGTCCGGGAGGCCAAGCGGCGACTCGGGTTCCCGCTGTGGGGCGGCGACAAGACTTGGCTCGCCCCCCAGGACCGGTGGACCGACGAGGTGCCGTTCCTGGATCTCGATTCAGGGGCCTACGAGACCGCGATCGGCGACGCCGGCGTCACCATGACCAGCCCCGTCTGCCGGGAGACCGGCATTCAGATCGAGCGGACGGTGGCGTTGGGCCGGGACGCCGGCAACTGGTCGGTGACCCATGTCTTGATCAACCGGTCCGACGCGGCGGTCACCTGGGCCCCATGGGACGTCACCATGCTGTGCCGGCCGGCCGACGTGTGGCTGCCCACGCGCCGCTACTCGGCCTACCCGGACGGCGTGAGGGCCTTCGACCACGAAGGGGAGTCGGCCACCATCCGCGACACCGTGGTTCGCCGCGACGGCGACCTGGCCGCCATCACCTGTCGCGAGGCCCGCAAGTTCAAGTACGGCGTGGACGCCGACCGGGGCGTGGTGCTGGCGGTCATCGACGTGCCCGGGCTGGGGCCCGTCGGGCTGCGCAAGGAGGTCCCGGCCGACCCCGCCCGCGCCTACGGCCACGGATGCGTGGCCGAGGTGTTCAACGCCTCCGACCACGACTACTTCGAGGTCGAGCTGCACGGGCCCCTGGTCGACCTGGCCCCCGGCGAGCGGTTCACCTTGCGCGAAGAGGCGGCGGTGTTCCCGTTCACGGGCGTCGTCGACCTGTAACCCGCCGCCCCCGTCCGACATCCAAACCCCCAAGCACGGAGATACCGACATGATATCCGATGCGACCGAGAGCCTGCCCCCCGTCGTCCTGCCGTCGCTGGAACGGACGCCCGTGCTCACGGGCCAGAAGGCGCTGGTCACCGGCGCCAGCTCCGGCATCGGCCGGCAGGTGGCCATCGCACTCGGTCACGCCGGCGCCGACGTGGTGGTCAACTACGTGACCGATCCCGACAAGGCCGACGAGACGGTGCAGGAGATCGAGCGCCGGTGCGGCGTCCGGGCCATGGCCATCCAGGCCGACGTGTCCAACGAGGGGCAGGTGCAGGCCATGTTCCGCGCCATGATGGACGCGTTCGGCACCATCGACATCCTGGTCAACAACGCCGGCCTGCAGAAGGACGCGCCGTTCGACGAGCTGACCCTGGACCAGTGGAACAAGGTCATCGACGTCAACCTGACCGGCCAGTTCCTGTGCGCCCGCGAGGCGGTGCGGGAGTTCAAGCGCAAGGGCGTGGTCGCCGATGTCTCCTGCGCCGCCGGAAAGATCATCTGCATGAGCTCCGTGCACGACATCATTCCCTGGGCCGGCCACGTGAACTACGCGGCCTCCAAGGGCGGGGTCATGCTGATGATGAAGTCCGTCGCCCAGGAGGTCGCCAAGTGGCGCATCCGGGTCAACGCCATCTCGCCCGGCGCCATCCGCACGCCCATCAACATGGACGCCTGGAGCACGCCGGAGGCCTATGCCGAGCTGATGAAGCTGGTGCCCTACAAGCGCATCGGCGAGCCTGACGACATCGGCCGCGCCGCCGTCTGGCTGGCGTCGGACTACTCGGACTACATCAACGGCATCTGCCTCTACGTGGACGGCGGCATGACCCTCTATCCGGGGTTCGAGACCGGGGGCTGAGAATGGCCGACGACCGGTCCGCCGTCATGGTGCGCGACCCCTCCGGCCACGGGGTCCCGCTCCGCCAACGCTGACGGCGGTCCGCGCGAAGTTGTCACTTGCCGCGGGTCGTCCGCGGCCTATGGTCGGCGACCGACGACATGTTTGAGTCGGGTCGCCGCCCATGGACGACGAATCCAAGACACCGCAATCCGATCTCTCAGCGCAGCGGGTGTCCGCCGCCGACGTCTTCGTCGCTTTCCTTCAGCTCGGCCTGACGTCCTTCGGCGGGCCGGTGGCCCATCTGGGCTACTTCCGCGAGGCCTTCGTGGTGCGGCGGCGCTGGATCGAGGAGCGGGCCTACGCCGACCTAGTCGCTCTGTGCCAGTTCCTGCCCGGCCCGGCGTCGAGCCAGGTCGGGATCGGCATTGGGCTGTCCAAGGCCGGCCTGCCGGGCGCCTTCGCCGCGTGGCTCGCCTTCACCATGCCGTCGGCCCTGCTGCTCACGGCCTTCGGCTACGGGGTCGTCACCTTCGCCGACGCCATCCCGGACGGGCTGCTGCGCGGCCTCAAGGTGGTGGCCGTGGCGGTGGTGGCGCAGGCGGTGTGGGGCATGGCGCGGACTCTGTGTCCCGACGCGCCCCGCGCCACCCTCGCCGTGCTGGCGGCGGGCGCCGTGCTGGCCGAGCCGACCCCCCTGATGCAGGTCTCCGTCATCCTCGCCGGTGGCGCCGCCGGCCTGGCCCTATTGCGCACCGATGGGGCGTCCGGCCACGTGTCGCTGGGCATCCCCGTCGGCCGCGGCGTCGCCGGCGTCTCGCTCGCCCTGTTCTTCGCTCTGCTCGCCGGCCTGCCGCTGCTCGCCGCCGCGATGCCGTCCCAGGCCCTGTCGCTGGTCGACAGCTTCTTCCGCTCCGGCTCGCTGGTGTTCGGCGGCGGCCACGTGGTGCTGCCGCTGCTGCAGTCGGAAGTGGTGCCGCCGGGCTGGGTGACCAATGACGCCTTCCTGGCCGGCTACGGCGCCGCCCAGGCGGTGCCGGGGCCCTTGTTCACCTTCGCCGCCTACCTGGGCACGGTGATGGACTTGCCGCCCAACGGCTGGGCCGGCGCCCTCATCTGCCTGCTCGCCATCTTCGCGCCGTCCTTCCTGCTGGTGGTCGGCACCCTGCCGTTCTGGGAGTCGCTGCGCCGCCTCGACCCCATCCAGAAAGCCATGGTCGGGGTCAACGCGGCCGTCGTCGGCCTGCTGCTCGCCGCCCTCTACAATCCCGTGTGGACCAGCGGTATCCGGTCGCCGGGCGACTTCGCCCTCGGGCTGGCCGCCTTCACCCTGCTGGTGTTCTGGAAGGTGTCCCCATGGCTGGTGGTCGTCCTGGGCGCGTTGGGGGGCTGGGGGCTGCAAGCCCTGGCTTGGTGATGGGCCGAGCCCGGGTTGAACAGCGCTTCCCGGTGCGCCACCATCGGGTCCAGTCCTGCTGAGGGTTCCCGCCGCCACGCCGCCATGACAGTCGACCAAGGCATCCTGTTCGCCATCCTGGCAGCGCTGTTCGGACTGCTGATCTGGGGCCGGTGGCGCTACGACCTGGTGGCCTTCCTGGCCCTCCTGGTGGCCATCATCGCCGGCGTGGTCCCGGCCGACGACGCGTTCTCCGGGTTCGGCCATCCGGCGACCATCGTCATCGCCCTGGTGCTGGTCGTCAGCCACGGCCTGACCAACGCCGGGGTGGTGGAGCTGGTGGTGAGCCGCGTGGTCGACGCCTCGCGCGCCGTGGCGGCCCATATCGGGGTCATGGCCGGCATCGCCGCGGCCATGTCGGCGGTGATGAACAACGTGGCCGCGCTGGCGCTGCTGATGCCGGTGGACATGCAGGCGGCGGCGAAGGCCAACCGCAGTCCGGCGCTGAGCCTGATGCCGCTGTCGTTCGCGTCCATCCTGGGCGGCCTGGCCACGCTGATCGGCACGCCGCCCAACATCATCATCGCGGCCTTCCGCGAGCAGGCCGTGGGCGAGCCCTTCGGCATGTTCGACTTCACGCCGGTCGGCGGCGTCTGCGCGGTCGCCGGGGTGGCGTTCGTGGCCCTGATCGGCTGGCGGCTGATCCCGGCGGCCCGGATCAAGACCAGCGCCAGCGCCGAGCTGCAGGCGCTGTCCCAGTACATCATCGAACTGACGGTGCCCGAGGGGGCCAAGAGCATCGGCCAGACGGTCGCCGACCTGGACGGCGCGTCCGACGAGCACGACGTCCAGGTCCTCGGCCTGGTCCGCCACCGCCAGCGGCTGCCCGGCATCGCCCGGCGGGCGGTGATCGCCGAGGGCGACGTGCTGGTGGTCGAGGGCGGGCCCGAGGCCATCGAGGCCTTCTCCGGCGCCCTCGGCCTCGCCTACGTGGAGCGCGCCAAGGACGACCGCGCCCTGCCGGGCCACGACCTGGAGATGCGCGAGTACGTGGTGCCGCAGGGATCCACCATCGAGGGCCGGGCGGTCGGCTCGCTGCGTTTGCTGCGCCGGTTCGGCGTCAGCCTGCTCGGCATCTCCCGCCAGGGTCAGCGCTTTCGCGAGCGCCTGAGCCGGGTGGACGTGAAGGCCGGCGACATCCTGCTGCTGCTGGGATCGGGCGACAGCCTGGCGGAGGCGACCCACCGGCTGGGCTGCCTGCCCCTGGCCGAGCGCGGGCTGCAGGTGATCCAGCGCCGATGGGCCGGGGCGGCCACAGCCATCTTCGCTGGCGCCATCGTCCTGGCCAGCGTCGGCGCGCTGTCGCTGCCGGTGGCCCTGGGCTGCGTGGTGGTGCTGTACGTGCTGCTCGGCATCGTGCCCCTGCGTGAGCTCTACGGGTCGGTGGAATGGAGCGTCATCGTGCTGCTGGGAGCGCTGATCCCCGTCGGCCAGGCGCTGGAGACCAGCGGCGGCACCGGGCTCATCGCCGCGGGGCTGGTGGCGGTGTCCGAGGGGTATCCGACCTGGGTGGTGCTGACACTGCTGATGGTCATCACCATGACCCTGTCGGACGTGATGAACAACACGGCCACCGCCGTCATCGCGGCGCCGGTCGCCATCGACATCGCCGGCCGCCTGGGCGTCGGCGCCGATCCGTTCCTGATGGCGGTGGCGGTGGCCGCGTCGTGCGCCTTCCTGACCCCCATCGGCCACAAGAACAACACCCTGATCATGGGTCCGGGCGGCTACCGGTTCGGCGATTACTGGCGCATGGGCCTGCCGTTGGAGGTCCTGGTTATCGCCCTCAGCGTGCCGGCCATCCTGCTGGTCTGGCCGCCGTGACCGGGGCCTGAGCCGGCAGCGGCCGGCCGGCCCGGCGCACGTCCCGGCCGGACGGGCGAACGCTTCAAGGTTTGTCTCCGCCGATCGTTGGGCTACTATCGCCGCCGGTCCCGAGGTCGTCCGACCGCGACAGGACCGGTTCGACAGGCTCACCATCAGACAGCCCTCGCCGCCCCACCGTCCCGTTCCCAGCAACAAAGGCCGCAAACCGTGAAAGTGATCGTGACCGGAGGCGCCGGATTCATCGGGTCGGCGGTGGTCCGGCATCTTGTGCGGGACGAGGGCGCGGACGTGGCCAACGTCGACTGCCTGACCTACGCCGGGAACCTGGAGAACGTGGCCCCGGTCGCCGAGGACGCCCGGTACCGGTT
>JANQFP010000075.1 GCA_028277795.1 Rhodospirillales bacterium | reverse complement strand
AAAACACAGCCTCAAGTCCAAACGCCACATCGCCGCATGGGACGACCAATTCCTCTACAACCTCATCACCGCATGAACACGTTCATTCGATTCCCCTGGGTGTTCAGGAGGGCGCGGTCAGGGCTGCAGGGTGGTCAGGGTGGCGAAGCGCGGCCGGAAGACGGCGTAGGTGTAGAGCGTCTTGGCGGCCAGGGTGGAATGCACGAACACGGGCTCGTAGTCGAAAGCCACCTCGCTGGCGATGATGCTCTCGCCGTCGCGCACCACGAAGCCGGCCGGCAGGTTGGCTACGCCCCCTTCGACGCCGAAGGCGCTGCCGCCCCCGCCGCCGCCGAAGGCGCGCTGCCAGTTGATCAACGCCGGGCCGCCGCCGCTGCGGCTGATGGACGACACCACGACCACGCCGTCGGCGGCGATGTCGAAGGGATCCATGACGTAGCCGGTGGCCTCGTACAGGGCCAGCAGGTCGCCCTCGGCCAGGCCCTCGGCCTGGGCCACCAGGTCGGCCATGGTGGCCGAGGCGCGCTCCAGCTTCTGGTTGAGCAGCACGAAGCGGGTGACCTCGATGCCCGACAGCAGAAGCAGGAGCAGCACCGGCATGGCCATGGCCACCTCGACGGCCAGGGTGCCGCGGCGGTCCCGGGCGAGGGCGCGCCAGCGCCGGGCCAGGGTGGCGATCATGTTTCGTCCTCGTCCCACGGCTCGTTGCGCACGGCCAGGCTGGCGCCAAGCTCGATGACGCCGTTCTCGCCCAGCACCGTGCCGGCGAAGGGGGTGAGCAGCGCCCAGTCGTGGCGCACCGTGTAGACCACCACCTCGCCGGCGCCACCGGCGCCGGTGCCGCTGATGTTGGAGTCCCATTGGCCGTTGCCGTTGTCGTCGGTGAAGGTCTCGCCGCCGTCGTACTGGCCGTTGCCGTTGCCGTCGACGAAGTCCTCGCCGCCGATGGCGGCGAAGCTGGGGTAGACCAGGGCTTCCACATCCGACGGGCCGACGGTGACCAGGCCGAAGGTGCGGGTGTCGATGATCTGCACGATGCGCTCGATGCGCGTCATGCCCTCCACCTCGCGCCCGGTGATGGCGAAGCGGGCGGCGTCGCGCAGGCCGCTCTCCATGAGGATGGAGACGAACAGCACCAGCCCCACCTCGATGGTGCCGATCACCATCAGCACCACCGCCGGGGCGGCGAACGCGAACTCGACGGCCGGCGAGCCGTCCTCGCCACGCCACAATCTACCGAGCCATCGTCTCATCGCCTGCATTGCCGTCCCGTCTCCATCAAGGGCGCCGTCGCCACGGCGGGGATTTCGAACGCGATACTATACCGTCTATATTTTCATTTATACTTCACTGTCAGTCCACACTTTTTTATTTAAATAAACATAGACGTTATTTTATGACAATTTTATCTGTTTTCCCCCGGCCGCCCCATTCCGAAATCCGATCGGGACGGCGGTTGACCTGCCCCACGGCGTCTGGTTTCCTGGCCGCCCCATGGCACACGGGTGGACGCACCGGCCCCGGCGGGGCCGACGGTGCGGGGAGGGACGTGTGAAACTTCTACGGTACGGTCCGGCCGGGGCCGAGCGGCCGGGGCTGCTCGACGATGAAGGCCGCATCCGCGATCTGTCCGGCATCGTCGCCGACGTGGACGCCGCCGCTTTGGCGCCGGAGCGGCTGGCCGCCCTGGCGGCCCTGGATGCCACGACGCTGCCGCTGGTCGAGGGCAGCCCGCGCCTCGGCATCCCGGTGACCGGCATCGGCAAGATCCTGGCCATCGGCCTCAACTACGCCGAGCACGCGAAGGAGACCGGCGGCAAGCCACGCAGCGAGCCGCTGCTGTTCACCAAGGCCATCACGGCCCTGAACGGCCCCAACGACCCGGTGGTGCTGCCCAAGGACTCCCAGAAAGGCGATTGGGAGGTGGAGCTGGCAGTGATCATCGGCCGGCGCACCCAGTACGTGTCCGAAGACGAGGCCCTGGACCACATCGCCGGCTACACGGTGGCCAACGACGTCTCCGAGCGCGCCTTCCAGAAGGAGCGCGGCGGGCAGTTCGTCAAGGGCAAGAGCGCGGACACCTTCTGCCCCCTGGGGCCGTGGCTGGTGACCCGGGACGAGGTGGCCGACCCCCAGGACCTGCGCCTGTGGCTGGACCTCAACGACGAGCGCCGCCAGGACGGCACCACCGCCGACATGATCTTCGGCGTCGCCTTTCTGATCAGCCACATCAGCCAGTTCATGACCCTGATGCCGGCCGACGTGCTGTGCACCGGCACCCCGGCCGGCGTCGGCATGGGGTGCGACCCGCCGGTGTACCTGAAGCCCGGCGATGTCATGCGGCTGGGCGTCGAGGGCCTGGGCGAGCAGCGCCAGGAGGTGGTGGCGTGGCCCGGGCGCTGAGACCCCGGCACTGCCGCGCACGCTGATCCGCGCCGCCTCATGAAGCCCCTCGCCCGGCTGCTGTCACCCGTGTTGCTGGCCCTCCTCGCTTTTCCGGCGCGCGGCGGCGACGCGGTAGCGGTGGGCGACTACGTGGTCCACTACGCGGCCGTCGCCACCACGGACCTGGCCGCCGAGGCGGCTCGCCGGTACGGCATCCCGAGAGAGGCGGGCCGGGCCATGGTCTCGGTCGTGGTCAACACCCGCGGCGCGGCCGGCGAAGAGCGGCCCGCCACGGCAGAGGTCTCGGGGACGGCCCACAACCAGATCCAGCAGCGCGTCGCGCTGGACTTCGCGGAGGTCGCCGACAACGGCACCACCTACCATGTGGCCCTGTTCCCCTACGACCACGGGGACATCCTGAGCTTCACCCTGTCGGTCACCCCGGCGGGCCAGGACCGGCCGGTGGCCATCCGCTTCACCCACCGCTTCTTCGTCGATTGACGGTCGAACCCGACGGACAAGGACCGCCGCGCGAAAGAAACGTAGAGCCGTTAAGCGCCAGTGATCCAATCGAACGCGCGGCTGACATCTTCTTTTGCGCCGCCTCGCAGGCAATGGCCGTGCGCTATGACGAGATTGTCGAAATCCCAACCAAGAATCGTATCCATGCTCCGCCGCATCGCCGTCTTGTCCCGAACGCTGAGCTTGATATCCACGGGGACACCGCCGTCCTTGCCCAAGACGCCCGCCATGCGCTTTACGCCGCGCCAAAACCACGATTCGCCGGCGGCTTCATGCTTCTGGATGAAGTCCGTGATGATGACCGTCTTGGAGGGTTTGTGCAGAAACCCGACCTCGTCCAGAACGGCATGTCCATCGATCACGCAATGATCGATTTCACCGCTCCAAGGAGCTTCGACGTCGTTCGTCAGCGCCGCATCGACGGCGATATCGGGATGACGCTTGTTGAACGCCGGCGATGCCCAGACCGTGGCTGAAGGGTACAACGCCTTCCAAGGCGTGATGCCGAGGCTATGGATCTTGTTGGGCGCAACGAGATGCTCAACCGGGCCCAGTTGGTCAACGGCGCGGCGACGTTCCGGCGTCGGCCGCACGGGAGAGTGAAGCCACACCCCTCCGGAGTCCAGTTGGACGACCGTCATCCGTGTCGTGAACGGCAGAATTCCGTACATGCGGACATCGTCGCCAGTCATTGTCCATATATTCTGTCCAAACGACTGCATATTGCTCATTAGATAGAGAATTCATTGTTCTAAGAGTATTTCGGTCATGTCACGACGCGCAGGATCGCAGCCCGTGCCTGGCCTCAGCGGCGCTCGCCATCGCGCGGCGTCACGCCATAGGGCTCGACCAGCGCCCAGATGTGATCCGGGATCATGGTCTTCATGCGCCGCGGATGGGCCCGGCGCAGGTGCAGCACGGTCTCGGCGGCCTTCATCTCCAGCCGCGAGCGGGCGAACTCGAGGCCGCGGGGGCCGATCTTCGGCATCAGCCAACCGGCCAGCGGCCGCGCCCAGTCGGGCATGCCCCGCACCGGCAGGCCCCCGGCGGCGCGCTCGGTGTTGGCGATGAACCCCTTGACCGGCCCTTGGCGCTTGCCGGCGCTGCGCGGCTCGGCCAGGCGCACCTCGTCGCCGAGCAGGGACAGCAGCTCCTCGCCGCGCTCGTTGCGCACCAGCAGCCACTGCTCGCCCTCGCCGCCCATGTAGCCCACCGTCAGATCCGCCAGCACGTTGGTGTAGTCCACGCAGGTGCGGCAGGTCAGGGGGAAGAAGTCGTCGGGCAGCTTGGAGATGGGAAGGCGCAGGAAGGGAATCCGCGTCTTGGCGCCGTCGTCGAACCGCATCTCCACATGGTAGTCGGGCATGAACTCCAGATAGGTGACCCGCTCCGGCCGGTCCGTGAGCAGGCCCAGGAACAGGTGGAACATCTCGGTCGTCGTGTTGTCCGAGCACGGCGTGCCGATGACCGTGATGCGCTCGAAGCCGAGGTCGTGCTCCAGCACCCGCAGCGGATAGACCTGGCACCCGACGCCGATCATCGCCAGCCGTTCGATGCCGCGGTCCCGTGCCGGGCCGAGCAGCGCGAGGATGGGCGCGTAGCCCATCTTCATCCCCCGGCAGTGGGCCAAGGCGTCGGGTTCGGTCACCAGCACCGGACGCGGCCGCCAGCGGTCCGCCGGATCGGCGGCCATGCACAGCACCGCGTCCGCCTGCCCGGTCTCCAGGAGCCGCTGGCCGATCCGCGTCGCGATGCCGGTCCACTGGGCGCCCGGCCGGGGCTCCTTCAGGGCGGCCCGCAGCATGCGCCGGAAGGGGCCGAAAAAGAGCTCGTCGGGGCGCCGCGGATCGCGTGCCCGCCCGTGCACGGCCCGCTCCGTGGCCGGGTAGTCGGGGCGGATGAACTGGCAGGCGCGGCCGCACCGCTTGGCCTCGGGGGTGCGCGACAGGCCGCAGTCGGTGCACAGGTCGCGGGGCTCCGGCTCCGCCAAGCCGGGGGTCCACAGGGCGTCTGCGGCGGTCCGGTCCATGGTCAGGGGCGCCTATCCTTGTGGTCCAGGCATCAAACCTCGGAACGGTCCCCGAGGAAAGCACGCCGCAGTCCAGCGACCATGGAACCCCCGCCTCCGTCCAACGCGAGTCCGGCCGACCGTCCCGCGCCGCGCGGGTACCGGTGCCCTGGGCGGCCCCGATGGGCGAAGCCACGGACACCCGATTTCTACCATCCACGCCACCGTCGGGACCAGCGCCCCGGCACCATTCGGCGTGCATAAGCCGGTGTGGGCTTCCCAGTCGCCTCAAGACCGCTTACCGTGCCTCCATCCGGTCCCCGCCAGGAGGCAATCGATGCGCCTGTTCTTCGTGACCCTGCTGTGCGCCACCGTCCTGGCCGCCTCCACCAGCGCCGATGAGATCAGGTATTTCCGCATTGGCACGGGCGGCACGGCCGGCACCTACTTCCCCGTCGGCACCCTCATCGCCAAAGGACTCAGCGGCGCCGGCATAGGCCAGACCTGCGCGCCCGGCGAGGAGTGCGGCGTGCCCGGGCTGCTTGCCGTGGCCCAGACGTCCAACGGCTCGGTGTCGAACGTCAAGGCGATTGCCGACGGCGAGCTCGAAGCGGGATTGGCACAGGCCGACGTGGTCGACTGGGCCTACCGCGGCATCGAGATCTTCACCGGCCAGGGACGCATCGAACGGCTGCGCGCCGTCGCTACCCTCTATCCGGAGAGCCTCCAGGTCGTCGCCCGCCGCGACGCCGGCATCGAGACCATGGGCGATCTCAGGGGCAAGCGCATTTCGCTCGACGAACCGGGGTCGGGAACCCTGGTCGACGCCCGCATCGTGCTGCACGCCTACGCCCTCTCGGAGTCCGACCTGGACCCCGAGTACATCAAGCCCGACCTGGCGTTGGACAAGATGCTCAAGAACGAGATCGACGGGTTCTTCATCGTCGCCGGGTTTCCCACGGCGTCGGTGGTCGAGGCCGCCTCGGCCCTCGACATCCGCCTGGTCCCCATCGGCGAACCCAGGGCATCGGAGATCCAGGATGCCACCGGCTTCTTGATCAAGGGCACGATCCCGGTCGGCACCTACCGGGGCGTGCCCGCGACCGCGACCCTGCAAGTGGCCGCCCAGTTGGTCGTCGATCGGGACCTGGACGAGGCATTGATCTACCGGATCACCAAGGCCCTGTGGAGCGAGCGCACACGGCAATTGCTCCACACCGGTCATCCCAAGGGGTCGTCCATCCGATTGGACGCAGCCCTGCGGGGAGTCACCATCCCCCTCCATCCCGGCGCCGCGCGCTACTACCGGGAAATCGGTTTGCTGAACCGGTCCCCACACTGATCCGTCGACCAAGGTGAAAAGGAACCTCGCATCCTCGTACACGGCGCCGCTCATGGTGGCCGTGCTGCTCGTGGCCGCCGTCGGCATCGGCGTCTACACCAACTTCGCGGTGCGCGCCATCGAGAAGGGTCTGGCCGCCAAGGTCCTGAAGCAGGAAGGCCACATCGCCCTCATGGTGCAGGAGCTGTCGGACCTGCTGCGGGCGGTGGAGACGGCGAGTCTGGAAGGGACGCCGGAGCGGGTCGAACGTGTCCACGCCGCCCTCGACGCCACCGAACGCCGCCTGCGCGAGGTCCGCGGCACCTACAAGCTGGATACCCTCCTGCACGCGTCGGCCATGCACGCGACGGCGAGCCCGGCCTTGACCGACATCAGGCGCTGGCTCGAAGACGGGGTCGCCGGCCATGCCGGCACGTCGGAGGTGGTGCTGCGCCTGGTGCATATGCGCGCCCGCGACGCATACGCCAAGGTCCGGGGTCAGTACGCCCTGTCGCGAATGGCGGCCGTGGACATCCTCTCGGAGCAGACCCCGAAGCTGGAGAAGTTGCGGATCGGCGTCCTCGCGACGCTGGCGGGGATCGCCGTCATCGCCGGCTTCGTCATCATCCTGGCGGCACGCCAGCGCCGAACCGAGAACGCCTTGCGTCAAAGCGAGGCCAAGTTCCGGGCCGTGGCGGATCATGCGCCGGCCGCGATCTACCTCAAGGACGCCGCCGGCAAGTTCCTCATGGCCAGCAAGAAGTACGAGGACTGGTACTCCGCCGGCGGCCCCCTGGAGGGAAAGACCGTCCACGACGTCTTTGCCACCAAGTTCGCCGACCGTTTCGCGGCCCAGGACCGGGAGGTCCTCGACAGCGGCAAGCCGATCGAACGCGAGACGGACATGCCCCTGGCGAACGGCGATGTCCGGTTCTTTCTGGTCAACAAGTTCCCCGTCACCAACGCCGACGGCACCGTTGTCGGAATCGGAGGGGTGAACGCCGACATCACGGCGCGCCAGCGGGCCGAGGAGGCCCTCCGCGTCGCCGTCGGCCAGCAGGCGGCGATCGCCGAGTTGGGACAGCGGGCGCTGGCGGAGACGGACCTGGCACGCCTTTTCGAGGCCACCGTGACCCTGGTCGCCGAGACCCTGGACGTGGAGTACTGCAAGATCCTCGAGCCCCTGCCCGATGGCACCGCCTTGCTCCTGCGCGCCGGCGTCGGCTGGACGGACGGGCTGGTCGGACACGCCGTCGTCGGCATGGGGGCCGATTCCCAGGCCGGCTTCACCCTGCAGTCCGATCGGCCGGTGATCGTCGACGATCTGCGCACCGAGACCCGGTTCGCCGGGCCGCCGCTGCTCCATGATCATGGCGTCGTCAGCGGCGTGAGCGTCACCATCGGCGAGGCGGGCCAGCCGTTCGGCGTCCTGGGGGTCCATACGGCCACCACCCGCGCCTTCACGCCGGATGACGTGAGCTTCCTGCAGACCGTCGCCAACGTCCTCGCCTCGGCCATCGTCCGCAAGCGCGCCGAGGAGGAGCGGCGCCGGTTGGAAGAGCACTTCGCCAAGATCTTCGAGGCGTCGCCCGGGCTTGCCGCGATCAGCGACCCCGATACGGGAGAGCATTTCGACGTCAACGATTCCTGGTTGTCTGCTCTCGGCTATCGCCGGGACGAGGTCATCGGCAGGACCGCGTTCGAACTGGGTGTTTGGGACGACTTCGCGGACCGTGCCGCCGTCGTGGAAACCCTGCGCGCCGAGGGCCGCATCCGGGGATACGAGGCGCGCCTGCGGGCCAAGGACGGGGCGGCCCGCGATTTTCTGATTTCCGGCGAGTTCATCGAGCTCCATGGTCAGCCGCGCCTGCTGCTGATCGGCCACGACATCACGGAACGCAAGCGTACCGAGGAGGCCTTGCGCCATGCCCAGAAGATGGAGGCCGTGGGCCAACTGACCGGCGGGGTGGCCCACGACTTCAACAACCTGCTGAACATCATCCTCAACAGCCTGGAGCTTCTGGAAATCGGCGTCGGCGACGACCCCACGCAGCGCGAACGCATCGCCCGGGCCATCCGCGCCACCGAGCGCGGCGCGGCCCTGACCCAGCGGCTCTTGGCCTTCTCCCGGCGTCAGCCCTTGTCCCCGGAACCGACCAACGTGAATGCCTTGATCGAAGGGCTGACCAACATGCTCGGGCGGACCCTGGGCGAGATGATCGAGATCGAGGAGGTCCTGTGCCCGGACCCGTGGCGCACCCTCATCGACCGTCACCAGCTCGAGAACGCCATCGTCAACCTGGCCGTCAATGCCCGCGATGCCATGCCCGACGGCGGCACCCTGACCATCGAGACCAGCAATGTGGTCCTCGATGCCGACGACGCCGACCGGTTCGAGGAGGTGGCGCCGGGCGACTACGTGCTGGTGGCCGTCAGCGACACCGGCGCCGGAATGGAGCCGGAGGTCCGGGACAAGGTCTTCGAGCCCTTCTTCACCACCAAGGAGGTGGGCAAGGGCAGCGGCCTGGGCCTGAGCATGATCTACGGCTTCATCAAGCAGTCCAACGGCCACGTCAGCGTCGATAGCGGGATCGGACAGGGCACCACGGTCAAGCTCTACCTGCGGCGGGCGGACGAGGAGAAGGGGGTGGGGACGGCCCGGGCCGAGGCCGACCCGCCGGCCGGCGGCGGCGAGCGGGTGCTGATGGTGGAAGACAACCCGGACGTCCGCGAGGCGGGTGCGGCCATGCTGCGCCAGTCCGGGTACCAGGTGGTCGAGGCCGCCGACGGTGCCGAGGCGCTGCGGCACCTGGATGACGGCGAGCCCTTCGATCTCCTGTTCACCGACATCATCCTCCCCGGCGGCATGAAGGGGACTCAACTCGCCGTCGAGGCGCAACGCAAACAGCCGGGGTTGAAGGTGCTGCACACCACCGGTTACGCCGCCGACGCGGCGGTCCGCGACAGCCGTCCTGGCGACGGAATGAAACTGATCACCAAGCCCTACCGGCGCATGGACCTGATCCGCACGGTTCAGTCGGTGCTGCAACGCGATTGGACCTGAGCGCCCCATGCTGATCGCGCAAATTTCGGATCTCCACCTGCGCGCCGACGGCAAGCGGCTGAAGAACACGGTGGACACCCAAGCCACCCTGGACGCCTGCCTCGACCACCTGGCGGCCATGCAACCCCGCCCCGACGTGGTGCTGGCCACCGGCGACCTGGCCCACGACGGCAAGCGCCGGGACTACCGGGCTTTGCGCGAGGCCTTCGACGGCCTGCCCATGCCGGTCTACCCCATCCCCGGCAACCACGATCATCGCGGCAAGCTGCGCGACGCCTTCGCCGACAGGGGCGTCTTCCCGCCCGACGGGCCGTTCCTCAACTACGTCATCGAGGACCATCCCCTGCGCCTGGTCGGCCTGGACACGGTCATGGAGGGTGCCGACGGCGGAGAATTCTGCGCCGCCCGCCGCGACTGGCTGGACCGCAGCCTGGCCGAGGCGCCCACCCGGCCGACCCTGATCTTCATGCATCATCCGCCCTTCGCCACCGGCATCGGCTTCATGGACGCCACGCCGTTCGCCGGTGCCGCCGAGACCGAGGCCGTCGTGCGGCGCCACAGCCAGGTGGTGGGCGTGGTGTGCGGCCACATGCACCGGGCCATCACCGTTGGCTGGGGCGGCACCGTGGCCATGGTGGCCCCCAGCATCGTCTTCCAGATGGTGCTCGACCTGGCCCGGGACGCACCGTCCGGCTTCGTGCTGGAGCCCCCGGCGGTGCCCCTGTACCTGTGGCGGGACGACGCGGGGCTGATCGCCCACATGAGCCTCATCGGCGACTTCGGACCGCGGCACCCGTTCCATCCGCCGGCCGACTAATTCCGGCGCGCCTTTGAACCGACTCGCGAAGCGCTCTCGTCGCGCACCGGAAAGCCCGCGCGGCGCTTGAGCGCCACCGCCTTCGCATGAATTGGCCCGGAGGGTCATTTCATTGGCGCGGCGGTATAATCCATATTGCGGAGGCCCATTGGCGTGTAATCTGCCGCCGCCCTCGCAATGACGGAGACCGGGAACCGATGGTCGACAGAAAGAAGCTCAGCAGCACCCACGAGGTGGATCACGCCCTCAAGGAGGAGTGGGAG
>JANQFP010000139.1 GCA_028277795.1 Rhodospirillales bacterium | reverse complement strand
GGCGATGGCTTTCCATCGTCCAGCGTGTCCGACGCCCCGAGGAAACGGGAAACGCGACCCTGCGGGCGGCTTTCCGAGCCCCCCGGCGGGGTTGCGCGGCGCTTGCGATGTTCCAGCATCACGGCGCGCCGCGCGCCTGGCCGGCTGACCTCGGAAGGCCGTCGTATGGGTGCCATATGTCTGATTTGGACCACTAGGCCATGCCGCAGTCCGGGGGTGTCGGCGGGGCGGCCCCCGCCTTAGCTGTGAGCGAACTGACGGCCGAAATCCTGCCCGGCCGCATCGGGGTCGTCGACATCGGCTCCAACACGGTGCGTCTGGTGGTCTACGACGCGCCGGCCCGGCTGCCCATCCCGATGTTCAACGAAAAGGTCCAGTGCGCCCTCGGATTGGGGATGGACCATACCGGACGCCTCAACCCCAACGGTGTGGTGGAGGCCAAACGCAGCCTGGCGCGCTACGTGCGACTGTCCGAGGCCATGGGCGTGGAACGGTTGACCCTGGTGGCAACAGCGGCGGTGCGCGACGCCGAGGACGGCCCCGACTTCGTCGCCAATGTGGAGGACGCCTTCGGCCTACCGGTGCAGGTGTTGAGCGGCGAGGAGGAGGCGCGGTCGGCGGCCCTGGGTCTGCTCAGCGGCGTGCCCCATGCGGACGGGCTGCTCGGCGACCTGGGCGGCGGCAGCCTCGACCTGGTGGCCCTCGACCGCGGCGCCTTCGGCGAGTACGCCACCTTGCCGCTGGGTCATCTGCGGCTGGCCGAGGCGGCCGGCGACGAGCCGCAGAAGGCGGCCAAGGTGATCGACAAGCGGTTGTCCAAGCTGCCGTGGCTGGAGACCATGACCGGCCGCAGCCTGTACGCCGTGGGCGGCGCCTGGCGGGCGCTGGCCCGCGTGTTCATCGACCAGATCGGCTATCCCCTGCACGTGGTGGACAACTTCACCATCGCCCGCGACCAGGTTTTGACCCTGTCCGACGTGGTGGCCCATCTGAGCCTGGGCACGTCGGAGAAGATCCGCGGCGTGCCGCGGCGGCGCATGGCCCAGTTGCCCTACGCGGCCATGGTGCTGGAGGCGCTGCTCGACATCGCGCGGCCGCGCGAGGTGGTGTTCTCCGGCTTCGGCATGCGCGAGGGGCAGATGATGAAGCTGTTGCCCGAGGAGCTGCGCGGCCAGGACCCGCTGATCAGCGGCTGCACGGGGACGGCCGAGCGGACCGGCCGGTTCAGCATCAACGGCGACGAGATCCTGGCGTGGATGGCGCCGCTGTTTCCCGACGAGCCGCCGGCCGAGCGGCGGTTGCGGCTGGCCGCTTGCCTGCTCAGCGACATCGGCTGGAGCGAGCATCCCGACTACCGGGCCGAGCATGCCTTCCACCGGGTGCTGCGCATCCCCTACGCCGGGCTCAGCCATCCCGACCGGGTGTTCCTCGCCTTGGCGGTGTTCGTGCGCTACAACGGCGATCCCTACTCGCCGGTGCCGGCGCCCGTGCTGCGTCTCCTCGACGAGCGGCAGATCGAGCGGGCCGAGATCATCGGCCTGGCCCTGCGCCTGGGGCACACCATCGCCGGCAGTGCGCCGGGCCTGTTGCCGCGGGCGCCGCTGGTGGTGAACGATTCGACCCTGACCCTGGACCTGCCGGAAGACAACGACGTGTTCGTCAGCGAGACGGTGGAGCGCCGGTTCCACACCGTGGCCCGCGCCATGGGCCTCGAAGGCCGTATTTCCACCTGACCTAGCTGCGTCGGGCGACCTTCTCCCGTCATTCCCGCGCAGGCGGGAATCCAGAAACAGCGTGCGAACCGTGGACTCCCGCCTGCGCGGGAGTGGCCAGGGGGTCCGGGATGTCAGTCCGTGTCAGGCGGAGGGGCCTCCACCTCGACCAGCCGCAGCGCGCGGTCGCCTGCGGCCAGGGCGATGTCGCCGCGCCGCAGGCGCAGGGCGTCCTCGCCGAACAATTGGCGCCGCCAGCCGTGCAGCGCCGGCACGTCGGCGTCCGGGCCGAGGACGGCGATGCGTTCCACGTCGTCGGCCGAGGCCACCAGCTTCTGCGCCACCTCCCACTCGGCGCACTTCATCTTCAGCAGCACCTTGAGCAGGTCGGCGACCGGGCCCAGCCGTCGCGGCAGCTCGGCCTTCTGCAGCGGCGTCGGGCACTCGTCGTCGGGCACCGCCAGGCCCGCGGCCACGGCGGTCAGCAGGGCGGAACCGACGGGCCCTTCCGCCGCCTTCCTCCCCAGCCCGCGGGTGCGCGCCAACTCGGCGACGGTGGTCGGGGCGTGATGGGCGATCTCGGTCAGCGCCTCGTCGCGCAGCAGCCGGTTGCGCGGCACGTCGCGCCGTTCGGCCTCCGTCTCGCGCCACGCCGCCACCTCCCGGAGGACGGCAAGGAAACGCGGATTGGCGGCGCGGCTGCGGATGCGGCGGTAGGCCTGGCGGGCATCGACCGCATAGGTCTCCGCCGCCGTCAGCACCGCCATCTCCTCATCCAGCCAGCCCTCGCGGCCGTTGGCCTCGAGGCGGCGGCGCAGCTTGCTGTAGACCGTGCGCAGATGGGTGACGTCGGCCAAGGCGTAGGCGATCTGGCGCTCGCTCAGGGGCCGCGCCGCCCAGTCTGTGAACCGCGAGGCCTTGTCGATGCGCGCTTGGGCCAGCTTGGCGACCAGGGTCTCGTAGCCGGTCTGATCCCCGAAGCCGCAGACCATGGCCGCCACCTGGGTGTCGAACACCGGCGCCGGGATGCGCCCGGTCAGATGGTAGAAGATCTCCAGGTCCTGACGCGCCGCGTGGAACACCTTGAGCACGCCCGGGTCGGCCACAAGGGCGAACAGGGGTGCCAGGTCCATGCCCTGGGCGAGCGCGTCGATGGCCACCGCCTCGTCCGGTCCCGCCACCTGGACCAGGCACAGCACCGGCCAGTAGGTCCGCTCCCGCATGAACTCGGTATCGACGGTGATGACCTCCGCCGCCGCCTGACGCCGGCAGAATGCCTCCAGCGACGGCGTGTCAGTGATCAGCGGCATGGGCGGGCTCTCGCCATCACCCGCAGCCGCCCGGGCGCGGGAACGGCCGTCTCTCGGTGCTTTGGCGGTCGGCAATGGCTGGATCGTCTCGCGGCGTCAACGGGGGCCGGACCAGGGTCGGCACGGCGTCGGCCATAAGAACAAGCCGGCGTCCGGGCGGTCAAGTGCCACCTTCGGCCGACGTGCTCGGAGGCCGCGGTCTACTCGCGGGCCGTGGGCACCACCGTCAGCGTCACCCGACGACCGTCCCGCACCACCACCATGTCGACCGGCGTGCCCACCTTCAAGCCGTTGAGGGCATTGACGTAGTCGTAGATGTTCTCGATGTCGGTGCCGGCCAGGCGAACGATGACGTCGCCACCGGCCAGCCCCGCCCGATCGGCCGGCCCGCCCTTGGCGGCGCCGGAGATGCGTACGCCGGTGACGCCTTCCTCGGCATAGTCGGGGATGGTGCCCAGGTACACGGTCGAACGGCGGCGGCTTCCCGTCACCGAGCCCTCGGGCCGGTCCTGCTCCACGTAGTCCGGGACCTCGTCCGCGCGGGCGAGGCCCCGCCCGATGCCGGCCATCAGCCGTGCCACCCTGGCCAGGCCTTCGTAGTTGAGGCGGTCCGGGGTGTCCCGCGGTGTCGAGTACTCCGCATGGCTGCCGGTGAAGGCATGCAAAATCGGCACTCCGGCCAGATAGAAGGCGGTCGCATCGGTGGGCAGGAAGCTGTCGGCCTTGGTGACGATGGACAGGCCCACCGGCACGTTGCGGCGCTCGATCTCGCGTCCCCAGACGGTGCTGGAGCCGGTGCCGAACAGATACAGGTGTTTGTCCAGCCGTCCCACCATGTCCATGTTGAGATAGGCGGCGACTGCCGGGGCGATGGACTTGCCGCCCAGCCGCTCAGCCAGGTCCCGGGTGAAGCGGGTCGAGCCGAGCAGTCCCAGCTCCTCCCCCGACCACGCGGCGAACAGGATGCCGCGCTTGGCCTTCAGGCGGCCGCCCGCCCGCTCGGCGACCAGCGCCTGGGCGATCTCGATCAGGGCGGCGACCCCCGAGGCGTTGTCGTCGGCGCCGGGATGGATGCGGTCCTTCTCCTCGCCGAGGGCACGCGAGCCGCTGGCTTGGCCGCGGCCCAGGTGGTCCACGTGGGCGCCGATCACCAACGCCGGCGCGTCCTGTGGCGCACCGGTGTCCAGGCGGGCGATGACGTTGCGGCCTGTTCTCTTATGACGAACTATGTCGATGCGGGCCGAGGCCCGGATGTCGGGCACCGCGAATCCCGGCTCCGGCCTGCCCCCGTCCAATGCCGCCTGCAGGTCGGCCAGGTCCTTGCCCGACGGCGCCAGCAACCGACGCGCCAAGGCATCGGTGACCGAAACCGCCGCGATGCCGGCGGTGCCGCCGGCGGCGTCGTAGGCGAGGCGCACCAGGGGCTCCCGATAGCCGGACGTGGGGCCGGGGGCCACGATCAGGCCCAGGGCGCCGGCGCGTTTGGCCACCGCCGCCTTGTACTGCAGGTCGCCGTAGCGGCTGAGGTGCGTCCTCAGGGCCGGGGGAGCGTCTTCGGGCAGGCCGCGGAAAACCAGCACCCAGCGGCCGGACACGTCCAGCCCGGCGTAGGAGTCGTAGCGCGGGAACGCCTCGGTGCCCGGGGCGACGATGCCGTAGCCGGCGAAAGCGACGCCGGCCGGCCCGATCTCTCCGCCGCGCGAAAACCCGAGCGGCCGCCAATCGTCGTCCACGGTGAAGGCGGCGTCGCCATCCACGGTCAGGGTGTTGCCAGGGCCAAGGGACGAGCCGGCGGTGAACGTGAACGCCTGGAAGTAGGTCCCGTCCTCGCCGGCCGGGGCCAGGCCGAGGGCGCGGAAGGCGGCTGCGACGTACTCGGTGGCGCGGCGTTCCCCGTCGGTGCCGGTGAGGCGCCCGTCCATGGCCTCGGAGGCCAGGGCCTCGACGTGCCGGCGCAGATCGGCGGCGGCGATATCGTCCGCGGTGTCCGCTGTCGCCGGGGCCGCCGGGGCGCCGTCGAGGCCGAGGGCCGCCAGCGCGGCGGCGTGGTCCCAATCGGCGACGAAGATTTGCGACGTTTTGTCGGCGGTCCGGTTGCTGGTCCAGGTCAGGGTCCGGCCGTCGGGGGAGAAGGCGGCGAGCCCGTCGAAGCCGTCTGTGTGGGTGACCCGCACCGGCTCCTTCCGTCCTTCGGCGTCGACCAGGTAGAGCTCGAAGTTGCCGAACCCGTGTAGGTTGGTGGCGAAGATCACGTAGGCGCCCGAGGGGTGGAAGAACGGCGCCCACGACATGGCGCCGAGACGGGTGATCCGGCGCTGCTCCGAGCCGTCGGCATTCATGGTGAAGACCTCGGCCCGCGACCCGTCCGGTGAGAACCGCCGCCACACGATCTTGCGGCCGTCGAAGCTGAAGAACGGCCCGCCGTCGTAGCCCGGGGCATCGGTGAGCTGCCGCACGTCCGAGCCGTCGGCGTTCATCACGTAGAGGTCCATGAAATAGGACTTGTCGTGATCGAGGCGGCGGGCCTCGTTGGCGGTAAGTGGACGGCCATAGGCGGCACGGTTGGAGGCGAAGACGATGCGCGTCCCGTCCGGGGAGTAGGCGCCTTCGGCGTCGTAGCCGGGGGTCCGGGTCAGGTTGCGGTAGCGGCCGCTCTCCAGGTCGTACTCCTGGATGTCGTAGGTCTCGTCGTAGTCCCAGGAATAGCGTCGCTTCTGACCCGAGGCGCGGAAGTCCAGCTCGGCCTGCTGCTTGGCGCGGGCCTCCGGGTCGTCCTGGGTGGAGGCGAACAGCACCCGGTGCCCGTCGGGATGAATCCAGCCGCAGGTGGTCTTGCCGTGGCCCGGCGACACGCGGCGGGTGTCGCCGGTCTCCAGATCCAGGACGTACATCTGGTAGAACGGGTTGCCCGGCTCGCGCTCGCTCTGGAAGATCATCGAGCGGCCATCGCTGCTGAAGTACCCCTCGCCGGCCCGCCGGCCCTCGAAGGTGAGCTGACGGACCCCACTCAGGAACCGGGACTCGGTCTCGTGGTGCGTCGCCCCGGCGCCGCCGGGCCAGACCGCCAGAACGGCCAATGCCAGGACCGGCCAACGGTTCATTTCCGTCCTCCTAGCTGGGACCCCCGTGGCTCACTATAGGGGGACGACTCGGCCGTTGGAACCGCAGCGGCCTCGTGGCGCGGCCGGCCATCATCCACCCGGGTGTGACCATCGACGCCTGCCCTGCTACCTTCCCCCGGCGTGGTTGGCAACGCACCCGACGGTCATGGAAGCCCTCGTCAACGTCGCCATTCCGGTCTTCGCCATCATCGCCGCCGGCTACCTGAGCGGTCGCTGGCGCGTTCTCGGGGCCGAGTCGGCCGCCGCCCTCAACCGGTTCGTCTACTTCTTCGCGCTGCCGCCGCTGCTGTTCGTCTTCACCGCCCGCTCGCCCATCGACGAGGTGCTGAACTGGCCCTTCATCGCCGCCTTCCTGCTGGGCACGCTGGCCACCCTGCTCCTGGCCCTCGCCGTGGGCCGCGTCGTCTTCGGTCACGGCGTCGCCACGCTGGCCGTGCACGGCTTCGCCGCGGTGTTCGCCAACACCGGCTACATGGGCATCGCGCTGTTCCAGATCGCGTTGGGCGAGCGCGGCGCCCTGCCGGCCATCGTGGCCACGGTGGCCGGCAACATCGTCCTCATCGGCGGCGTGGTCGCGGCCCTGGAGGCGACCCGGGCCAAGGGGACGTCGATCGCCCATGTGGCGGCGGAGGTGGGCGCGACGCTGGCGCGGAATCCGCTGCTGTTGGCGTCGTTTCTCGGCATCGGGTTCTCGTACTTCGCCATCCCCATCCCGAAGCCCATCGGCAACTTCCTCGACCTGATGGCGGCGGCCGCGGCGCCGGCGGCCCTGTTCGCCCTTGGGCTGTCGCTGGTCGGGCGGTCCATCTTCGGGCACGTGGGCGAGGTGTCTTGGCTGGTGTTCCTGAAGCTCGCCTTTCAGCCGGTCGCGACCTTCATCCTGGTGCGGTATGTCTTCGACCTGGAACCGCTATGGGCCAAGAGCGCCATCATCCTGGCCGCGCTGCCGGTCGGCGCGCTGGTGTTCGTGGTCGCCCAGCAATACGAGGTCTACGTGAAACGCGCCTCGGCGGCCATCGTGCTGTCGACGGCGGTCTCCGTGGTCACCGTCTCGGCGCTGCTGATTGTGCTGGAGGTGGGTTAGCGCGGTCAGAAGAGCCGGCCGCCGATGGGAACCGGCCGGTCGGGCGCGATCAGCACCACCTCTCCGTCCTCGTCGGGAAACCCGAGGACCAGGCATTCGGACATGAACTTGCCGATCTGCTTGGGCGGGAAGTTGACCACTGCCGCCACCTGCCGGCCGGCCAGGGAGCCGGGGTCGTAGTAGCGCGTGATCTGGGCGGACGTCTTCTTCTCGCCCACCTCCGGCCCGAAATCGATCCACAGCTTGATGGCCGGCGCCCGCGCCTCGGGAAACGGTTCGGCGCGGATGATGGTGCCGACCCTGACGTCAACGCGCAGGAAATCGTCGTAATCGATGGTCATGGCGGGAATCGGTCCCACCCGGCGCGCAAACGGCCGTCCCCGTCGGGGCCGGCCGTCACGTGTCCGTGTAGAGCGCGAAGCTACTTGTTGAACTTCAGCGCCATGTCCTTGATTTCATCAAGGGTCTCGGTAATGCGGCTGTTGATCGCCTGGGTGGCCTCGGTGTTGGACTTGCTCACCATCTCGGCCAGCTCGCGCATGTTGGCCAGGGCTTTCTCGAAGGCCCCCTTGACCAGCTCGGCCTGCTTGGCCGCCGCTTCCTGCGGGCTGCCCGACTTGGCCACCGCGTCCATGGCGCCGGCCGCCTCGTTCATGGTCTCCTGAAGGATCTCGGCTTGCCGCTTGGCCACGGCCTGCACGCCCTCGAACGCCACGCGGTTAGCGGCGGTCAGGGCCTCCAGGTTCTTGCGCTGACCTTCCACCAGCGAGTCCATGTCGACCCCGGGGATCTTGTACTGGCTCGCCATCTTGGCGAACTCGTCGGCGATCTTAGCGGGGTCGAACTCGGACATCATCTTGGTGATGTCGAAGTTGAAGAAGGGATCGCCACTTTGAGCCATGAGTCTTACTCCGAAGATGTATCGAAAATGCTGCGGTGCACAACGGCGACAATATGGTTCCAAGTGAAAGGCTTGTCAAGGAATTTGTGCGCCGCACAACGGCATTCGCGGGCCAGCTCGGACCCCTCCGAAAAGCCCGGTCCGCCTGCCTTACGGCCCCTCTCGCGGGGGGCCGTTCAGGGGATATTCAGTCGGCGGCGGCCGGCTCATCCGACCGCCGGGGTCGGCAATGCCGGCCCATCCCGGGCAGGGGCGGGCACATGCGGACCAGTCGTTCGGCCCGGCGCAGATTGCGGTCCAGGGCGGCCATGGTCCGCGCCATGTCGGGGCTGTCGTCGTGGAGCCACACGCGCAGGGCGTCGAGCCAGATGGCGGCCAAGCCCTTGACGCGCAAGGCGCCGATGGCGCCGCTTGCCGACAGCCCGGCGGCCTCCAGCATCCACCCCATGGACCGCAGGAAGGCAGGCAGGCTCGCCGCGGCGGCGAGCGGATCACCGGCCAGGTCGTTGAGGATGGAGGCGACCGCGTCCTTGCGCGGGTTGAGGGCGTCGAATCGGCGCATCAGCACGTCGAACAGGCGGTCGCGGGGCGGCTCGCCCAAGTCGGCCGCGCCGGCCGCCAGCACCTCGGCATCGACGGATTCGACGAAGCGGTCGAGGATCGCGGTCTTCGAGGGGAACAGGCGGTACACCTCGGCCAGGCTGAGGCCCGTCGACTCGGCAACATCGTTGAGGGTGACGCTCTGCCACCCGCGGGCCACGGCCATGTCGAAGGCGGCCGCCACCACCCTGTCCGCGGTATCGACCTTGGCGCCGCTTGCAGCGGTTTTGCGGCGGGCTCCGCCCTTGGCGCCGCCTCCTCGGTCCTTGCTTTCGCCGGCCATCGCCCTCTCCCCTTCCAAGATGGTCAACGCGCCCCCATGTGCAGGGAATTGTAAGGTATAATATGGGTGCTTTGAAGGCGCAGACACGGTGCGCCGCAAGGAAACCACTGGACGAACGCCCATGGACTCGCCGACAAGAAGCGCCAGCGACGCCCTGTTGCGGAGCGCGGCACGCCAACCCATGCTCGACGCCGACGAGGAGCGCCGCCTGGCCCTGCGCACCGGGGCCGGCGACGACGAAGCGGCGCATCGGCTGGTCGCCTCGCACCTGCGTTTCGTGGTCAAGATCGCCCGCGGCTACCGGGGCTGGGGCGAGCCCATGGCCGACCTGGTTCAGGAGGGGACGCTGGGTCTGATCCGCGCCGTGCGCAAGTTCAATCCCGACCGGGGCGTGCGCCTGTCCACCTACGCCGCCTGGTCCATCCGCGCCGCCATCCAGGACTACGTGGTGCGTTCCCAGTCCCTGGTCCGGGTCGGGACCACCAACGCCCAGAAGGCCATGGTCCTCCGTCTGCGCCAGATCATCGGCGGCGCCGAAGACCTGAGCGAGGAGATCGCATCGCGGCTGGCCAAGGGGTTCGGCACCACGGCGTCCGAGGTCGCGGCCCTGGCCCGGCGCATCTCGGGCGACCATTCCATCGACGGGCGCGGCTGGCTGGGGGAGCGGCTGGCCGCCGACGGCCCGACTCCGGAGCAGGCCGCCGAGGCGGCCATCCAACACCGGTTCCTCGGTGAGATCGTGGCCAAGGCCATGGCCATGCTGCCGCCCCGCGAGCAGCTCGTCATCCGCCGGCGCTACCTGGAGGAGGCGCGCCACACCTTCGAGGCCATTGGCCGCGAGCTGAATCTGTCCAAGGACCGGGTGCGTCAGTTGGAGGCGGCGGCACTGGCCCGATTGCGCGACAGCCTGGGACCGGTCCTCGCCCGCGAGGAACGGTAACCGCCCGCGGCGGTCATCCTGCCAACTGACGGGACCGGATCGTCGCCGCGGCCACGGCCCGGGCCAGCAATGGGGCGAGTCCGTCTTCGGCCATCAGCACGTCCAGGGCCGCCGCCGTGGTGCCGCCCGGACTGGTCACGTTGCGGCGCAGGATGTCCGGCGGCTCGGTGGCGGCGTCCAGCAGCGTCCCGGCGCCGCTGACGGTGGCGCGCGCGATCTGCGCCGCCAGCCCCTCGGGCAGTCCTTCGGCGACCCCGGCGCGGGCCAGGCATTCGACCAGCAGGAAGACGTAGGCCGGCCCGCTCCCCGAGACCGCGGTCACCGCGTCGAGCAGGGCTTCGTCGTCCACCCAGGCCACGGCGCCCACCGCCTCCAGCAGGGTCTGGCACCGTTGCATCTGCTCGGCCGAGGTGTTGCGGTTGGCGCAGGCCACGGTCATCCCGCGACGCACCGCCGCCGGCGTGTTGGGCATGCTGCGCACGATCGCGGCGCCGTCTCCCAGATAGCGCTCGAATCCCTCGATGGTCTTGCCCGCGGCGATGGAGAGGAACACGGTGCCACCGCCGGCGAGGGGCTTATAGGCGGGGACCACGCCGTCCATGACCTGCGGCTTGACCGCGAACACGACCACCTCGGGGCGGGCGCCCCGCTCGAGGCGGCCGGGGCCCTCGATCACGGTGACGCCGAAACGCAGGGCCACGGCATCGGCCGTCGCCGCCTCGGGCTCCACCACCACCACCCGGTTCCGCTCCAGGCCGCGGTCGAGCCAACCGTCGAGGAGGGCGCCGCCCATCTTGCCGCAGCCCACCAGGACCAGCGACGGAGTCACGGGACTCAGGCCTCGCCGACGGTATCGACCATGGCCGCGGCCACCGCATCGGCCGCCGTCTTGCCGCCCCAAAGGACGTATTGAAAGGCCGGATAGAAGCGCTCGCACTCGATGATCGCGGTGTCCACCAAGTCCTCGATCTGCTCGACGCTGGGCCCGCACAGGCCGCGCAGGGGCAGGGCGTGACGGAACATGGGCACGCCTTCTTCGTCCCACACGCAGAAATGCCCCAGCCACAGCTTGTCGTTGATGTTGGCCAGGAGCTCGTAAAGGGTGCAGCGGCGGGGACCCGGGATGCGGATGTCGAAAGCGCAGGTGAAATGCATGGCGCCGGCGCTTTCGTTCCAGGTGAAGTAGAGGCTGTAGTCGCACCACCGGCCGGGCACCTGGACCGCCATCTCCTCGTCGTTTCGGCGGTCGAAGGGCCAGTCGTTGTCGCTGACCAGTTTCTCGATGATGTCGAAGGGGTTGGTGGGCGACGACTCACCCCGAACGCGTATCCCTGTCATGCCCGTCTCCTTCCCACGCGTTGACGCCCCCGGCCAAGAATCGGTCGTCAATGTCGTCAAACGCGAGATATTGGGTGTGCCCCGATATGTTGTGGGACCAGTGGGCTTTATGTACAAGGGCTAGCCTGCCAAAAGGCCAAGCGGAGCGCAAGCCCGGAATGGACAGGGATTGAATTGCCTGTGGATAGTGCCGGGCGCTAGGTCTTGGGCTTGGCCCGCGGGCGGGTGGTCCGGGCCGCGCCGGCCCGCGGCTTGCGCGCGGTCGTAGCCCTCGCCGGTCCGGGACGGGCCGGCCGGGCCTCCAGTTCGGCGACGCGCCGCGCCAGCGCCTCCTGCTCGGCGCGGGCCTTGGCGGCCATCGCCTTGACGGCCTCGAACTCCTCGCGCGGCACCAGATGCATCTCGGACAGCAGACGCTCGATCTGCTGGCGGACCAAACCCTCGATCTCGGCCTTGAGCCCGGTCATTGCCGACGCGGCACCGCCGGCCATCCGGGCCAGGTCGTCGAAGAAGCGGTTGGAGGTCTGCATCCCCTCATTATGGGTCGGCGCACCCGGCGGCGCAACCGCGGGAGCGTGCCGGCCGCTTGCCGACGCAGTGCCACGGTCCTATAAACAGGGCGCTTTTTTGGGGGAGGGTGACGGCCGTGTTCGTGGTCACCGGCGGCGCCGGCTTCATCGGCTCCAACATGGTTGCGGCATTGGAGGAGCGCGGCATCGGCCCGGTGGTCGTCTGCGACCGCCTGCGCAGCGGCGTCAAGTGGCACAACCTGGCCAAGCGCGAACTGGCCGACATCGTCCACCCCGATGACCTGGCCACGTTCCTCGAGGACAACCGCGGCGCCGTGGACGCCATCATCCACATGGGCGCCATCTCGGCGACCACCGCCGTCGATGCCGACCTGGTAGTGGACACCAACTTCCGGCTGTCCCTGCATTTGTGGCGTTACTGCGCCGCCCATGGGGCGCGGTTCATCTACGCGTCCTCGGCGGCCACCTACGGCGACGGCAGCGCGGGTTTCGACGACGACCCGTCGCCGGAGGCCCTGGCGCGGCTGCGCCCCCTCAACGCTTATGGCTGGAGCAAGCACCTGTTCGACCGCCGGGTGATCCGCATGGTGGCCGACGGCGAGGCCTCGCCGCCCCAGTGGGTCGGCCTCAAGTTCTTCAACGTCTATGGGCCCAACGAGTATCACAAGGGCAACCAGATGAGCGTCGCCGCGCAGATCTTCCCGCGGGCCCGGGCGGGGGAGTCGGCGGTGCTGTTCAAGTCCCACCATCCGGATTACGCGGACGGCGGCCAGCTTCGCGACTTCATCTGGGTCGGCGACTGCACCGACGTCATGGCGTGGTTTCTGGACAAGCCCGAGATCAGCGGCCTGTTCAACTGCGGTACCGGCCAGGCGCGCAGCTTCGCCGACATGGCCGCCGCCGTGTTCCGCGCCTTGGGCGCCGAGCCGCGCATCGAATACGTGCCGACGCCCGAGGACATCCGCGACCGCTACCAGTACTTCACCCAGGCCGGCATGGCCCGCCTGCGCGCCGCCGGATACGACCGGCCCTTCACGTCGTTGGAAGACGGCATGGCCCGCTACGTCCAGGGCTACCTGAACACCGCGGACCCCAACCGCTGACGCGTCGCCGCCCGCCATGCCGTTCGTGATCCCGTTCCCGACCATCGACCCGGTGATCGTCGAGATCGGGCCGCTGGCCATCCGCTGGTACGCGCTGGCCTATATCGCCGGGCTGCTGATCGGGTGGCGCTACATGCGGGTGCTGGCCCGGCGCCCCCCCGAGGTGGCCGACGCCCGCACCGTCGACGACTTCCTGCTGTGGGCCATCCTCGGCGTGGTCCTCGGCGGCCGCGTGGGTTACATCCTGTTCTACAACCTGCCCTACTATCTGGACCGGCCGCTGGCCATTTTCGAAGTTTGGCGGGGCGGCATGTCGTTCCACGGCGGCCTCCTGGGCGTCGTTGTCGCCACCGTCCTGTATGCCCGGCGGCGCGGCGTCGGCGTGCTGGCCTTCGGCGACCTGGTGGCCTGCGCCGCGCCCATCGGCCTGTTCCTGGGTCGGCTGGCCAACTTCATCAACCGCGAGCTGGTCGGACGCCCCTCCGACGTTCCCTGGGCCATGGTCATTCCCGGCGCCGGCCCCCAGCCGCGGCATCCCAGCCAGCTCTACGAGGCGGCCTTGGAAGGTATCGTTCTGTTCGTGCTCCTGTACCTGCTGTGGCGCCGCGAGGCCGTGCGCCGCCGCCGCGGCGCGCTGATCGGCGCGTTCTTGATCGGCTACGCGGCGTTTCGGTCGGTCGGCGAGATCTTTCGCCAGCCCGACGCCCACATCGGCTTCCTGAGCGGCGGCACCACCATGGGGCAGTGGCTGTCCCTGCCCATGGCGGTGGTCGGGCTTCTTCTGATCGTTCTCGCCCGGCCCGCGCCCGGCAAGGAGGGATGACCCGCACGACCCCTGGAGGAAGGAACACCACACTCATGAGTCCCAAAAAGAAAACAACCACGGACGACTCCGCCGACCTCATGGCCCACCTGCACCAGCGCATTGCCAGCGACGGTGCCCTCACCATCGCCCAGTACATGCAGGAGGCCCTCGGCAATCCCCGTTTCGGGTACTACACGGGGCGCGACCCCCTGGGCGTCGCCGGGGACTTCATCACCGCCCCCGAGGTGAGCCAGATGTTCGGCGAGTTGCTCGGCCTGTGGTGCGTGGTGTCGTGGCAGGCCATGGGTCAGCCCGACCCGGTCCACCTGGTGGAGCTGGGACCGGGCCGCGGCACCATGATGGCCGACGCCGTGCGGGCGGCGCGGGCGGCCGCCCCGTTCGCCGCCGCCGTGCGACCGCACCTGGTGGAGGCCAGCCCGGCCCTGCGCGACCGCCAACGGACCACCCTGACCGATGCCGGCCTGCCCGTCGGCGACGCCGCCGGCGCGCCCACTTGGCACAGCCGTTTCGCCGAGGTCCCGGACGGCCCTCTGCTGCTGCTCGCCAACGAGTTCTTCGACGTCCTTCCCATTCGCCAGTTCCTGCGCATGGAGGCTGGATGGTGCGAGCGCATGGTGGACGTCGCCCCCGGCAACCGGCTGTGCCACAGCCTGTCCATGCCCGTCTCCATGGTGCCCGGCATCCCGGAAGACCTGCTCGACGTGCCCGTGGGGTCCATGGTCGAGGTGGGGACCGCGGCCACCGATCTGGCCTATGCCGTCGGCGATCGGGTGGAGCGGTTCGGCGGCGCCGCCCTGATCATCGATTACGGCCACGCCCGCAGCGGCGCCGGCGAGACCCTGCAGGCGGTGCGCGGCCATTCCTACCACGATCCGCTGGAGACCCCGGGGGAGGCCGACCTCACCGCCCACGTGGACTTCAAGGCGCTGGCGGAGGCGGCGGCCGAGGCCGGCGCCGCGGTGCACGGTCCGGTCTCCCAGGGCGCGTTCCTGGGCCGCCTGGGCATCGCCGCGCGGGCCGAGTCCCTGTTGCAGGGCGCCACCCCCGACCAAGCCCAGGACATCGCCGCGGCCCTGCGCCGGCTCACCGACGCCGAGGAGATGGGCGAGCTGTTCAAGGTGCTGGCCATTGCCCGCCACGACCTGCCGGCGCCTCCCGGGTTCGCCTGAGCGGGTGGCGGTCCCGTTGACGGCGCTGCCGTCGGCTCCATAATGCGGCGATGATTTCCGGTGCGGCACTGGGCCGGGTCTCCGGCATTCGCCACGGCTTCTTCACCCGCAAGGGCGGGGTGAGCGACGGCGTGTTCGCGTCCCTCAACTGCGGCTACGGCTCCGGCGACGAAGCGGAGCGCGTGCGCACCAACCGGGCCCGCGCCATGGAGCGGCTGGGGCGGGACGGCGCGCCGCTGGTCACCGCCCATCAGACCCATTCGGCGGTCGCGACCATCGTCGACGAGCCGTGGGCACCGGGCGACGGTCCCCAGGCCGACGGCATGGCCACGCGCCGCACCGACGTCACCCTGGGCGTGCTGACCGCCGATTGCGCGCCGGTGCTGTTCGCCGACACCGACGCCGGCGTGGTCGGCGTCGCCCACGCCGGCTGGCGCGGGGCGCAGGCCGGCATCCTGGAGGCAACGGTGGACGCCATGATCTCGTTGGGGGCGCGGGTCCACCACATCGTCGCCGACGTGGGGCCGTGCATTCAGCAGACCTCCTACGAGGTCGGACCGGAACTGCGCGCCGCCTTCATCGCCGACACCGGCCGCAACGCCGACCTGTTCATGTCATCGGACCGTCCCGGGCATTACATGTTCGACCTGCCGGGCTACGTGCAGCGCCGCCTCGCCGCCCGCGGCCTCAAGGACATCGAGTTGGTGCCCATGGACACCCGCGCCGACCAGGACCATTTCTTCAGCTATCGGCGGTCGGTGCTGCGCGGCGAGGCCGATTACGGCCGCTGCCTGTCGGCCATCGGCGTCGCCCCGTGATCGCCCCCTGACCGGCGACGGGGACGCGGCATGCCCTACATGATCATCCTGGTTCTGGCCACCCTGCTGGTGTTCCTGTTCACCTGCGCGCTCCTTTAGTGCCTAATATGCCCGTCCGGCTGTTCCTGGCGGTTCTCTGGTGTCTGGCGGTGACCGCCTGCGGGGCGTTGCCCAAGCCCTTCGAGCCGCGCACCGACGAGGATCGCGCCACCCTGACGGTGCCGGCATTCCGTCCCGAGGTGCAGGTTGAACCGGTGGACGGGCCACCCGGACCCATGGCCCGGCTGCTCGCCCGCGCGGTGGCCGACGAGCTCAACCGGCGTGGCATCGCGGCGGCGGCGAACCCCCGTGAGCCGGGCCGCTTCCGCCTCCACGGCCAGGCGGTGGCCAACCTGGACGATCCGGCGCTGCGCTTCATCTACCTCATCCACTGGCACTTGGTCGACGATTCCGGCGACGTGGTCGCCTTGCACACGCAAGGGGTCGAGGGCACCCGGTGGCGATGGGACATGGGCGACCCGCGGATCATCCGCGCCGTCGGCAAGGACGCCGCCCGGCGCATCGCCGGACTGCTGCGGGTCGGCGGACCCACCGTGGAGACGCCCGAGGCGGCGCCGGCGGCGGACGGTGAGGCCCTGGCGGTCAACCCGGTCACCGGGGCCCCCGGCGACGGCAACCGGGCCTTGCTGCGGGCCATGATGGCCGCCTTGCGCGCGGCCGGCGCCCCGGTGACCGAGGATGCGTCGGCGGCCCAGCTCGCCCTCACGGGCACGGTCCGCGTGGACCCCGCGGACGGCGACCGCCAGCGGGTCCGCATCGTGTGGACCGTGGCCACCGCCGACGGCGAGGAGCTGGGCACCGCCAGCCAGGACAGCGACGTCCCGGCGGGCAGCCTCGACGGACCCTGGGGCGCGGTGGCCGACGACGTGGCCGCCGCCGCCGTTCCCGGCATCGCCCAGATCGTCGCCGGCGCCGACGGGCCCGCTGGCGCCGTGCCGCCGCCAGCGCCATCGCGTTGATTTCGATGGGTTTGCCGGGCCGGATCCGGCGTCTTCCCGGGTCCGTCGGCGCCAGGAAAGCCGTTTACACGATGGGGGGACGCTGATACATTCCGCCGCGTCCGGGTCGGGGCGGGTCCCGGATTTCCGCACGGGACGCGAGCATCGCTCCCCGGTTCCGATCCCCGCAGGGTCTGGCCGCGGCGCCGAAGGGTCCTTTCGTCATGAAGATCGTCGCCTGCAACAGCAATCGGCCGCTGGCCGAAGCGATCTCGGCCTACCTGAACCTGCCCCTCACCAAAGCCAGCATCCGGCGGTTCTCCGACATGGAGATCTTCGTCGAGATCCAGGAGAACGTGCGCGGCGAGGATCTGTTCGTCGTCCAGTCGACGTCGTACCCCACCAACGACAACCTGATGGAGCTGCTGGTCTCCCTGGACGCCCTGAGGCGCGGATCGGCGCGCCGCATCACGGCCGTGATGCCCTACTTCGGCTATGCTCGCCAGGACCGCAAGTCGGGGGCGCGCACGCCCATCTCGGCCAAGCTGGTGGCCAACCTGATCACCGTCGCCGGCGCCGACCGGGTGCTCACCATGGACCTGCACGCCGGCCAGATTCAGGGCTTTTTCGACATCCCGGTGGACAACCTCTACGCCGCGCCGGTGTTTACCAAGGACATCGTCGACCGCTTCAACAGCGAGCAGATCATGATCGTCTCGCCGGACACCGGCGGCGTGGTGCGCGCCCGCGGGCTGGCCAAGCGCCTGGATGCGGATCTCGCCATCATCGACAAGCGTCGCGAGCGCGCCGGCGTCTCCGAGGTGATGAACATCATCGGCGACATCCGCGACCGCCGCTGCATCCTGGTCGACGACATCATCGATTCCGCCGGCACGCTCTGCAACGCGGCGTCGGCCCTGAGGGAGGCCGGGGCCACGTCGGTATCGGCCTACGTCACCCACGGCGTGCTGTCGGGTGGCGCCGTGGCGCGGGTCACCTCGTCGCCCTTGGAGCACCTGATCATCACCGACAGCATCACCGCCACCGAGGCGGTGCGCGTCTCCCACAACATCGAGCAATTGACCATCGCGCCCCTGATCGCCGAGGCCATCCGCCGCATCAGCGAGGAGTCCTCGGTGTCGAGCCTGTTCGACTAGGGACGCAACCGCCGGCACCCCTGGAGGCCGGCGGCAGAGCAGAGGACAAGGAAAAGGAGGCCATCATGGCTCAGGCAACGCCAATCGCCGCCGAGCCGCGGCACGGGAGTGGCAAGGGGGCCGCCCGTGCCGTGCGCCGCGCCGGCCGCGTACCCGCCGTCATCTACGGCAACAAGCAGGACTCGGTCCTGGTCTCGCTGGACCCGGTGGAGCTCCACCGCCAGCTCCGCGGGCCCGGGTTCTTCTCGCGCGTGTTCGAGGTCGATGTGGAGGGGACCAAGCATCGGGTCCTGGCCCGCGACCTGCAGCTGGACCCAGTGACCGACCGCCCCCTGCACGTGGACTTCATGCGCTTCAGCGCCACCACGCGGGTCAACGTCGAGGTCCAGGTGATCTTCGAGAACGAAGAGGAGTCGCCGGGCCTCAAGAAGGGCGGGGTGCTCAACGTGGTCAGCCACACCATCGAGCTGATCTGCCGCCCCGACAGCATGCCGGAGAGCATCACCGTCGACCTGACCGGCCTCGACATCGGCGACACGGTCCACATCAGCGACGTCACCCTGCCGCCCGAGGTGGAGCTGACCATCACCGACCGCGACTTCACCATCGCCACCATCGTGGCGCCGACCCTGATGACCGCCGAAGAGGAAGAGGAGGCGGAAGCCGAGGAGGGCGCCGAGGAGGAGGCCGCCGCGGAGGCGGAAGGCGAGAGCGAAGGCGAGGCCGAGGGCGAGTAGACGCGGTTCTTGGGCGGCTTCCGCGAACGCCGGGCCGGAGGCCGCGGCAGGATGCTGCTGGTCGTCGGTCTCGGCAATCCCGGCCCCCGCTACGCCGGCAATCGCCACAACATCGGCTTCATGGCGCTCGACGCCGTGATGCGCCGGCACGGGTTCGGCCCCGCCCGCACCAAGTTCCATGGCGAGATCGCCGAGGGGCGGCTGGCCGGGCGCCGCGTCCTGGCGCTCAAGCCCATGACCTACATGAACGATTCGGGCCGCGCCGTGCTGGCGGCGGCGAGCTTCTACCGCATCGCGCCCCCGGACATCCTGGTGCTCCACGACGAGCTCGACCTGGCGGCCGGCAAGATCCGGGTCAAGCGCGGCGGCGGCCACGGCGGGCACAACGGGCTGCGCAGCATCCACGCTCACGTGGGACCCGACTACCGCCGCCTGCGGTTCGGCATCGGCCATCCGGGGCATCGCGAGGCGGTCAGCCCGCACGTGCTCAAGGACTTCGCCAAGGTCGACACCGAGTGGCGGGACAAGCTGCTGGATGCGGTGGCGGAGCATTTCCCGCTGCTGGCGGCGGGCGACGATTCCGGCTTCATGAACAAGATCGCGCTGGTGATGGCGCCTCCCCGCCGCCGTCCGGCGACGGGAGACGAGGGCGAGCAGCCGGGAGACGCCTGATCCTCTTCGCGCGGGTGGGTCAGATGGGGGACGTGACGGGGCGTTGGGCCGCCGCCGCTTCCCACTCCATGCGCTGGATGACGGAGCGCAGGCCGGCGATGCGGCGGTCGACTTCGGGCGGTCGGGGTCCGCCGTTCCGCGACCGGGTCAGCCGCGCCAGCTCGGCCCGATTGAGTCTGAGCGCAATCTCCCGCCCCGTGCTCTCGATGGCTTCGCGCAGGGCGGTGGCGACCGGCGTGCCATCGTGCCAGCGCGGGTCGGCCTGTTCCCCGTCCGCCAGGGACAGCAGGCCGGCGCGCAGCCCGCGCAGCACCACCTGCAGCCGCACCGCGGAGATGCGGTCGTCCAGCTCCGCCGCCCGGTGGTCGGGGCCGGCCTCGCCCGTCAGGGCGTCGCGCTCCCGGATCAGGGGGACCAGTCGGTCCTCGGGGGTGGAGTTGCCGTTGTCCATGACCTGCCTCGTCAATCTGTCGGTCTCCGTTGCGGGCGACGGTGCCAGAGGGGCCTTAGGATTTGGTTAACCCTGTCGGTCGGCCCCATGCCGCGTCCGCGCCCCCACCATGCTGCACGGCGCCCGCCGGTGCAGTGACCGGAATCACAGCGCCACCGGGCGTTCCCGGCGTCGGCGTTGACCGAGCGGCCGGGCTCCTGTAAGGGGCGCGGCGCGTCAAGCGAGGCACGGACCCATGGGCTTCAACTGCGGCATCGTCGGCCTTCCCAACGTGGGCAAGTCCACCCTGTTCAACGCCCTGACGGCGACGGCGGCGGCCGAGGCGTCCAACTACCCATTCTGCACGATCGAGCCCAACGTCGGCCGGGTGCCGGTCCCAGACCCGCGGCTCGGGCACATCGCCGACATCGCCAAGCCGGGGCGGGTGGTGCCGACGCAGCTCGAGTTCGTGGACATCGCCGGCCTTGTGCGCGGCGCCAGCACCGGCGAGGGCCTGGGCAACCGGTTCCTGGCCAACATCCGGGAGGTGGACGCCATCGCCCACGTGCTGCGCTGCTTCACCGACGCCAACGTGGCCCATGCGGAGGCCACCATCGACCCGGTGCGCGACGCGGAGACGGTGGAGACCGAGCTGATGCTGGCCGACCTCGAGAGCCTGGAGCGGCGCGCCGAGGCCCTGGTCAAGAAGACCCGGGGCGGGGACAAGGAGGCGAAGGCGACACTCAATCTGGTCGAGCGCGCCATGGCGGTCCTCGGCGACGGCCGTCCGGCGCGCACCGTGACCGTGGCCCCCGAGGAGCAAAAGGGCTTCCGGATGCTGCATCTGCTGACCGCCAAGCCGGTCCTCTACGTGTGCAACGTGGACGAGGACGATGCGGCGGCGGGCAACACGTTGACCCGGGCGGTGGCCGAGCACGCCGGCCGGGCCGGCGCCGGGACCGTGGTCGTCTCGGCCAAGATCGAGGCGGAGCTGGCCCAGATGGACGACGCCGCCGAGCGCGACGAGTTCCTCGCCGCCCTGGGCCTGGCCGAGACCGGCCTCGCGCGGGTCATCGGCGCCGGCTACCGGCTGCTCGACCTGATCACCTTCTTCACCCACAACGACAAGGAGGCCCGCGCCTGGACCGTGCGCCGGGGGGCCAAGGCGCCCGAGGCGGCCGGCGTCATCCACAGCGACTTCGAACGCGGCTTCATCCGCGCCGAGGTGGTGGGCTACGACGACTTCGTCGCCCACGGCGGCGAGCATGGCGCCCGCGACGCCGGCCGCCTGCGGTCGGAGGGCCGCGACTACCCGGTCCAGGACGGCGACATCATCCTGTTCCGCTTCAACGTGTAGCCGGGATCGGCTGCAGGAATCGCAGGAACTGCTCGGCCACGGTGTCCCAGGAGAACCGGGATGCGAAGGCCCGGCAGGCTTCCGGCGACCGGCCCAGCGCCCGCCGGGCGGCGGCGGCCAGGTCCTCGTCGAGGCATCCTACGCTGGTCTCCCCCGCCGTCTTCAGGCCCAGGACGTCGAGGGGCCCGGTGACCGGGAAGGCGGCGACCGGAACGCCGGACGCCAAGGCCTCCAGCATGACGAGTCCGAAGGTGTCGGTGCGGCTGGGAAAGACGAAGACGTCGGCGGCGGCGTAGTAGCGGGACAGCTCCTGGTCGCCGTTGGCGATGTGGAAGCGGGCCTCGGGGAAGCGTTTCATCAGGGACGCCCGGGCGGGACCGCTGCCCACGACCACCTTGGTGCCGCCGAGAGCGAGATCCAGGAAGGCCGGTAGGTTCTTCTCCACCGCCACCCGGCCGACGTACATGTAGATGGGCCGGGGGTAGGGCAGGGCGTCCTTGGGCTGGGGACGGAACACGTCGGTATCGACGCCGTGGGACCACAGGCGGACGTTGGGGAACGCCCGCGCCTCCAGCTCCCGGTAGACCGACGGCGACGGGGCCAGGACGGCGCGGGACGGCGCGTGGAACCGTCGCATCAGGATGTAGAACCACGACACCGGCAGGCCCGTGCGGGCGTGGACGTACTCCGGGAACTTGGTGTGGTAGCCGGTGGTGAAGGGCAGGCCGCGGGCCAGGCAGTGGGACCGGGCGGCGGCGCCCAGCGGCCCTTCGGTGGCGACGTGGATGGCCTCGGGCCGGTAGGCGTCGAGCATCCGGGCCACCCGGTCACGGGCGAGAAAGGTAAGTCGGATCTCCGGATAGGTGGGGCAGGGAACGGTGCGGAAGGCGTTGGGTTCGATCACGAAGACGTCGTGCCCGTGCCCGCGCAGATGGGCGATGACGCTCTCCAGCACCCGCACCACCCCGTTGGGCTGGGGATGCCATGCGTCGGTAGCGATGGCGATGCGCAACTCGCGAACCCGTTCCGGTGGACCCCAGGTGGCCTATTGAGGAATCCGGCCTACGGGACAAGTGACAGTTTGATGACAGCCGCGCACGGACGGCACGCGGTCATCCGACCAGGAAGTGGGCGTGGGCGGCGGCCACCGGGCGGCGGGGATCGTCCTGCCAGGCCTCGACCCGGACGTTGGCGATTCGGCGGCCCTGGCGGATGAGCACGCCGCGGGCGAAGGTGTCGGCGGCCAGGCACGGGCGCAGGAAGTCGATGGACACGTTGATCACCTTCGGCACCGCCTTGACCTCTGTCTCCATCAGCAGATGGAGGACGGCGGCGTGCTCCATCAGCGCCCCGACCACGCCGCCGTGAACGGCGCGGATCACCGGGTTGCCGATGTTGGTGTCGCGCTGGCGCAGCACGGTGACGATGCCGCCGTCCTCGACGAACGCCTCCAGGCCGACCGTGGCGGCATAGGGGATCAGCCGGTTGATGGCGGCGATGTTGCCGGCCCGCTTGAGCGCGGTGATGTCCTTCAGCATATGGGCGTCTCGGGAGCGTCGGCGGCGGCGTAGCCGGTGCCGCCCAGCATGAAGGTGCCGACGCAGTTGGCCACCGCGCTGCCCGGCGATTCGTGGTAGGCGCCGCCGCGGATGAAGGCGACGCTGGCCGTGCGCCGGTAGCATTCGGCGAAGGCGAACAGGGGCCGTCCCGGTTCCGCCGGCTTGAGGTAGTCGATGCGCAGGTCGAGGGTGGCCACGGACACCCCCGGCGGCACCGACGCCATGGCCACCATGCCGCAGGCCGTATCGAGCAGGGCGGTCACGGCGCCGCCGTGCAGGTGGCCGGTCTCCGGGTTGCCGACCAGGCGCTCCTGATACTCGAGGCGGACGATGCCGCGCCGCGGCTCGACCTCGACCACCGTCATGCCCAGCTCGCGGCAATGGGGGACGCGGTCGAAGGCGGCCAGGATGGCGTCCAGGTCGGGCGGCGGTTCGGGCTTGGCCATGGGGACGAGAGTATAGGGCCCGCCGGCGGCTCAGAACACGTCGCTGACGATGCGCACCAATCGGTGGCGCACTTCGTCGCTCACCTCCGCCTGTTGCACGTTGGTGCGGGCGCCGCCGTAGACCGCCACGTCGATGTCGAAGGCCTTGCGCAGGCCGTCCACCAGGCGCTGCGGGTCCCGTTCCACCTTGAGGCTGCGGCTGAAGGTCACCACGCGCCCGGTCTTGGCCTTCTTGCGGCGCACGCCGAAGGTGGCCCGGCTGACCACCACGTAGGTGTTCTCGCGCACGAAGCTGCCGATGACGGCGCCGATGGCGGCGCCGGTGACGGTGCCCATGGCGGCACCCGCCGGGGTGCCGTGGGGGCGGCCCGATTCGGCGCCCTTGACGGCGCCCACGCCGCCGCCCCAGGCGGCCCCGAGGAAGGCGAACTCGCGGCGCAGGTCGTCCTGGATGAGGCCGCTGTAGGCGACGTTGACGTCGAGCAGCAGGCCGAAGTCGTCGCCGTCGGTGGGCTCGTAGCCCTTGGCCCGGTAGGCCTCCACCAGCCGGGACCGGAAACCGTGCAGGTCGAAGGCGGCGTCCCCCGAGGTGTTGCGGATGCGGATCTTGATGCGCCGGTTGTCGTAGAACGCGGGATCGGTGACCAGGGTGCCGTCGACCACGGACCCGTAGGCGAGCCCGCTGTCGGGATCGGTGACCAGGCCCAGCCTCTGCTGATGGCTGGGCGCGCAGGCGCCGAGGACGCCGATGGCGAACCCGGCCGCCGCGACCGTCGTCAGGAGTCGTCTCACGTCCGTCCCCCCCTAGTTGGCGCGGGCCACGAAGCCCGGCAGGTTCCGGCGCAGGAAGCCCAGCACCTCCGAGTAGTGGACCGAGAAACTGAGCCCTTGGGACACGTCCGCCGATATGCCCCAGGTGTTGACCCCCACCACTTCGTCGCCCAGGAACAGCGGACCGCCCGAGTTGCCGGGGTTGATGGAGGCGTCGGTCTGGATGTAGAGGACCTTCTTGCCGCTGCGCTCGGGCAGGTTGATGCTGTACTCCTCGCGCACCGTGCTGACCACGCCACGGGTGACGCTGAACAGGCGGCGGTGGGGGTGACCCAGGGCCTCGACGGTGGCGCCCAGGTCGATCCTGTTCTTGCCGTAGAAGCGCACCGGCTTGCCGCGGTCCTGAACCTCCACCAGGGCCAGGTCCAGACGCACGTCCTTGGCCATGACCCGGCCGAAGGTCTCGATCTCGTCGAACCGCTTCATCTCGACGAACCGGAAGTCCTTGACCACGTGCCAGTTGGTGAGCACCACGTCCGAGGTCACGTAGAAGCCGCTGCCCATGCCGCCGTCGCCACGGTACACGGCGACCACGCTGTCCAGGCGGGGGTCGCTGGCCTCGGCGTAGGTGAAGCGGTCGGACTCGGCGCGGGCCAGGGCGACGTTGGTGTCGGCGAGGATCTGCCGGCGCAGGGCCAACTCGTCGGTGAACGGGGTGGCGTCGGCCTGGTGGCGCAGATAGTCCTCGATGATCTGCGACAGGGCCACGGCCACCGGCGCGTCCTCCCAGTCGTCGGCGGACCGCTCGGTGTCGTAGAAAGCCCGGTGGTCGGAACAGTGGAACCGGGCTTCGCGTCGCCGGAAAGGTAGCAAAAATTACCTTGACTCTGACGCGAAAGTGGCAAGACGATTCGTGCGCTGGGGTGATGGTTCTCAGCGTCGAGGGGAAATGGAGGGGGGATATGCAGCGCTTCGCAATAGCGAGCCTATTGCTGTTGGCGGTCGGTGGCTGCGCGAGCATCGTCAGCGACAACGAGTCGACCACGTACATCGAAACGGACCCAGAGGTCGCGAAGTGTGTCCTCCATGGCCAGGACTTCAAGCGAGTGGTCATGACACCGGACAGCTTGCACCTGCCGGCGTCAGCGGCGCCGTTGACGGTCTCGTGCAGCGCCGACGGTTTCATAACGACGGCTGAGGAGCTGGACACCGAGATCGACGGCTGGATTTTCGGCAACATCCTACTGGGCGGGGGCATCGGGTTCCTGATCGATGCAGCGCGTGACGCCGGCGAACAGTACCCACCGCGGTTCACAGTGGTGCTACAGCCTGAGACTTTTGCCAGTGCCGAAGCGCGTGACGCTTGGTTCGATGCTCGCAAGAAGGTCGTGGAAGCGGAGTGGCAGGAGAAGATGGCGCCAGTGATCAGCCGTTGCGGGGAAGAGAACCTACCTATGCATTGCGACGTGGAGCTTGGGAAACTTAGGGAAGAGCGTGATTCTGACCTGGGTAAGATCGAGGAGCGGCGCGAGAGGGCAAAGGTCGCGGGATAGGGCCCCGCCAGACGCTCCGTTTTCGCCACGGCGGGAGTGGTAGAAAAGGAGGCGTCCGCCCGCAGTCGATCCTCAAGGGTCTCGACCCGGGTTCGCAGGGCACCCGCCGCGGCGGCGTCCAGGTTGGCCAGCAGGAGGCGCATTTCCCTTTGGCCGGGTCGCCGGCGCCGGTAGAGTGCGTCTGGCATCGGCAGGGGGCGCGGGCCATGGGCCACACCATCACGCTGCAGGCGGCGGACGGGCACACGTTGGCCGGATACCGGGCCGATCCGACGGGACCCGCCAAGGGCGGGATCGTCGTCATCCAGGAGGTGTTCGGGGTCAATCCCCACATCCGGGACGTCTGCGACCGGTTCGCCGGACACGGGTTCTCGGCCATCGCCCCGGCCCTGTTCGACCGCGTCGAGCGGGGCGTCGAGCTGGACTACGACGAGGCCGGCGTCGCCCGCGGCCGGGAGCTGGCGGCGGCCATCGGCTGGGACCACCCGATGACCGACATCTGGGCCGCCGCCATGGCCCTGCATCCGCAAGGCAAGGTGGGGACCGTCGGCTACTGCTGGGGCGGCTCGTGGTCGTGGCTGGCCGCCTGCCGCACCGACGTGGCCTGCGCCGTCGTCTACTACGGCCGCCACATCCCCGAGTTCCCGGACGATGCGCCCCGCTGCCCGGCGATCATCCATTTCGGCGAATCGGACGACCTGATCCCGGAGGAGAACCGGGACACGGTCAAGGCCCGCTACCCGGACGTGCCCATGCATCTCTATCCGGCCGGCCACGGCTTCAACTGCGACCGCCGCGCGTCGTTCCATCCCGCCAGTGCCGCCCTGGCGCTGACCCGCACCCTGGAGTTCTACGCCCGGCACCTGGGGTAATCCCGGGACACCGGAACGGCGGACGCGGGCATGCGACACCGGCGCTGACGTCCGCGACGCTTTGCTCACCGGTGTTCATCCGTGCCGGCGGCGCTTGCGGGTTGACTCATCACGCGAATTCGGCCCGAGACCTGATAGGAACGGCGGCCTGCCACGGATCTGTCAGCGGATGTCGGCATATGTCAGCCTGACCCGGAAAAATGATTTGAAAGCAATGTGATGCGCCCCTTCCTTTTTGCGACACCGCGGCTGCGACCACCACCGCCCAGTCTCGGCAAACCCGAAAAAGGAACATTATCACATTATATAGGAATAATCAACCTTTCTGGCGGCCGCCTTGCCCCGGACAGCGGCGGTATCCGGCGGCACGGATGGACATGGATGGACACGGCTTCGGCGTTCCTGACGCAGCGGCTCCGGTCCCTCGGATTCGAGGCGGACGACGCCCTCGCCATCGCCGGGCAGATCGAGGTCTGATCACTGGGGCAGGGCGGAAGCCCTCTGCCCTTCCCCGAATGCGCGCCCATAGCCATTAGCGACCGTAGGCGTGGCAAATTTCTCTCTCGTCATTGAATCGATCGAAGAGAGCGCGACCGCTTGGCACCGGACGAATGCCGCATTTGGTTGCGCATCACCAGAAGCGGAGAAATCCTGGTGAACGATGCTTTAGTTGGCGGAGACAGGAGCTACAGAAGGCGTGCTGCCACCCGTAATCATTGGCTCAAAGGAAATTGACTTGCACTGCATGAGCGGAACTCGCAACTTTAGTCCAGAGGAGTCGAAGCCGCTCAGCATTACGGCCTGCCCTTCCTTCTTCACCTTAACCATGCTTTCTTCGTGATTGCCCTCAAAATCAAGCGTCGCGGCCAGATAGTCGCCGCTCGCTTGTTCAGGCGGCAGGAAGGAAACTACGCGAGCCTGCGCAAGTGGAAGCTCTATCTCAGCGATCCCGGCTTTGATCGTCAGCGCGCGTTTTCCGTCAATCTTCGCTCGAACAATTGCATGCTCGGTATCCGTCGCGTCGACGCAGGTCGCCTTAACATCTACATCCAACAGTCGCACGCCAGGCGATCTGCCGTTCGCCAACACGGGAGACAACACCACCATGGTGGTGATTGCAGACACTGCAGCCAGCCACAATACTGACGAAATGTTGACTCTCATCGGTTTGCACCTCCTTTCTCTAAACGCGATACCATCAGCGTCGAAACCTCCTCGGCTCTTGCCTTGAGTGTTTGCATTGATTGCGCCACCTTGAGGAAGGTATTGTAGGAGTTGAAATCGATGTCCGTGCCGAGGCCCTCCGCGGAAAAACACTGATTAGGGAAACAATAAAGATCGCGGAGCCATACGTCGATCTTGGCCGAAACCCCGTTCACCTCCACGGCGTAGGCGCGGACGGAATCTTCGACGTCTGTCCGCCCCTCCTCGTCGCGGAAGGCAATCGCAAGTGATTGTACGCGCGCATAGGCATTGTAGCGCTTCAGTTTAATGTCGCCGATATCCCGAAGGTATTCGTTGTAACGCGTTTTGTCGATGGACGACTCCTGGATTAGCGGAAACATCAAGTAGTATTCTTCCCAGATGGAGTTCGAATAAAGGAGAAACTGAGAAAACGATTCGCGCATCAGAGCCGTTCGCCTTTCCTCGGCGTCGCGTGCCGCTTGATATCGCGGGACAAGAACCGAGGTAATCAGGGACCCGACCAATAACAGCACGAAGCCGTTGCTGAGATACGATAGAGCGCGATCCCACAAATTCTTTGGACTATCACTCACGAAAGATTCTACCGCCCCTTGAGCCCGACCACATGTTAGGTGATCCGCATGAACGGTCGTACGGCGATTGTGGCAGATTAGTGTTATTTGAGACGGTGGTCGTTCGGTTCATGGCCCAAAACAAGCTATGGATGTTCATTCGGTTATCTAATTAGCGTGTCGGGAGAACATACGTCGCTACGAGGGACCAGTCCACGATTGCCTGACGTCCGGCACGGGTCAGACCGCTACATTTGGCTGACTCATACCAACGTCGGCTCCTGAGTGATACTCCGACACGGCTTTTCAGAAGACGGGGGCCCCGGTGTCGGCCCCCTTTCTTGACTCTCAGGCGGCCGAGCGGCGGCGCCACAGGCGGCGGCGCGGCGGCGGTGCGGTCGAGGCCGCGGTGGCCAGGGCGGTGGTCAGGCCGCGGGCCACCTCGGCATGGCAGTGGGTGGCCATGGCCTTGCGCGATGGGAACCGGTCCGCCGTCACGGGGTCGTGGAACCGCACCTCGACGACGGCGCCGCGCAGGCCCAGCACCGTCCACAGGTGCGGCACCAGGTCCATGTCCCCGAACCACGCGAACAGGCGCCGCGTCGTCGGGGTCAGGGGTGTCCCGTCACGCAGCCGCACGTAGGCGATGGAGACCGGCTGCACGGTGGGCGGGCGGCCCTCCACGGCGGCGATGGCGACGGCGAACAGGGCGCTCTTGAACGGCAGCACGCCGGTGCCGTCGCTGCTGGTGCCCTCGGGGAACAGGGCCATGTTGTCGCCGCCCGCCAAGCGGCGCGCCAGGCGGTCCCGCTGGGCCAGGGCCTGGCCGGCGCTGCGGTCGACGAACTCGGCGCGGGCGATGCGGGCCAGGAACCCGAAGAAGGGCCAGCCCGCCACCTCGCTCTTGGCGACGAAGACCGCGTCCAGGAGCTTCCCCAGGATGGGGACGTCGAGATAGGAGACGTGATTGGCCACGTACAACAGCCGCGAGCCGTGCGCGGGCACGCCCACCGTGACCACCGCGATGCGGCACAGTCGGCAGCAGCCGGCGAAATAGACCTTCTGGAAGGCGCGTCGCGCCCGACCGCCCAGGGGGTAGGTGACCAGATAGGGCGGCAGCAGCACGCCCGTCATGGTCAGGAACAGCAGAACGCGCAACGTCGCGCGCGGAACCGAATGGGTCAAGTCGCCACCTGGTCCTCGGGACGATCGGTCCGGGCCGCGTTCATGTAGTGGCGCAGGTACTTGTCGGTGACCTGGTCCGTCTCCACGACCATGCACACGTCCAGGGTATTGAACTGGGCATCGACGACCGCCCCGTCGCCGACGCACCCGCCGAGCTGCAGGTAGCCCTTGATCAGCGGCGGCAACTCGCTGCGCGCGGCCTGCATGTCGAGCGCATCCTTGGCGATGAACTGCATGTCCACGTACCGGCTGTCCAAGGCCCGTGGCCGCAGCTCCCGGCGCGCCAGATGATGATGATAGAGATAGGACAGGGGCCGCGCCATGTCCTCGGGGCGGGTGCCGGGCAGGCTGGCGCAGCCGAACATCACCTGGATGCGATGGTGGAACACGTACTCGGCGATGCCCCGCCACAGGATCTGCATGGCGCCCCGCTTGCGGTAGGCGGCGTCGATGCACGACCGGCCCAGCTCCAGGACCTCGCCCGGATAGCGGAGCAGGGGCCCGACATCGAACTCGCCTTCCGAATAGAAGCCCGCGTTCTCCTCGGCGACGGTGCGCCGCATCATCCGGTAGGTGCCGACCACGTGCGGGCCGGGACCTTCGGTCGCCCGGTCGATGACCAGGATGTGGTCGTAGAACTCGTCGTAGGGGTCGAAGTCCAGGCGGCTGGCGCGGATGCGCGGCGTCGCGCGGGCACCCATCTCCTCGTAGAAGACCCGGTAACGAAGGGCCTGGGCGGCCACGATCTCCTCCTCGGTCTCGGCGAGGCGGACCTCCAGGCTGTTGAAATGAAGGACTCTCACGGATGGTCTCTCCTCTGCGCACAGCGGCAGATCAGCATCACGCGGGGGCGTATTCGCCCACCAAGGGCTGGCGGCACGGATAATCGCTAGCGAGTTCGGTGAGGATCAATAAAAGGTTTGGTTGCGTTTTTGTTTCATTTTGGAGACTCTTAAGAAGTCTTTTGAGAAATCTGGAGTTGTTCCAGTCGCTGCGCCGGAATGGGGCCCCGAAACTGTTGCAAGACTAGGCGGACATAGCTGCCAGGAAGGGCCAGTCGGCGCCGTAGGCCATGCCGCTGACAGCGAACAGGAGGAGGACGACGGCGGCGTCGATTCGGATCTGCCGCAATCGCCGGGGCTGGAGCAGGGCCGTCACCGGCGGCCCCTCCTCGCCGAACACACGCGCCACGACCGGGCGGAGACGGCCCCGCGGCAGGAAGGCCAGGAGGGTGCCCAGCACCTCGAACACGTAGAGCCCCATCACCAGGCGCGGGTAGAACGCCGCCGCCGCGGCGAGGCGGCCGGTGGTCGCCGAATCGTAGACCTCGGTGCGGTCGGTTGATCCGGCGCCGGTTTGTTGAAAGACTGTGCGCCGCGACGGGCACCGGACCAGGGGACAGGGAGGACAGGCATGGCGGAACCGGGCACGCCGCCGGTGATCGGGGTCATCGGCGGCAGCGGCGTCTACGAGATCGACGGCCTCGACGACACCCGATGGGAGCGCATCGGATCGCCCTTCGGGGAGCCGTCGGACGAGCTGCTGCTGGGCACGCTCGACGGCCAGATGATGGTCTTCCTGCCGCGCCACGGCCGCGGCCACCGCATCCCGCCGTCCGAGGTCAACTTCCGCGCCAACATCGACGCGCTCAAGCGGGCGGGAGTGACCGAGATCATCTCGGTCAGCGCCTGCGGCTCGCTGAAGGAGGCCCTGGACCCCGGCACCTTCGTCATCGTCGATCAGTTCATCGACCGCACCTTCGCCCGCGCCAAGAGCTTCTTCGGCACCGGCCTGGTCGGTCACGTGGGCATGGGCCATCCGGTCTGCAGCCGCCTGGGCGACGCCCTCGAGGAGGCGGCGACCGAGGCCGGCATCAAGACCGTGCGCGGCGGCACCTACCTGGCCATGGAGGGGCCCCAGTTCTCGACCCTGGCCGAATCCGAGCTCTACCGGAGCTGGGGCTGCGACGTCATCGGCATGACCAACATGCCCGAGGCCAAGCTCGCCCGCGAGGCCGAGATGTGCTACGCCACCGTCGCCATGGTCACCGACTACGACTGCTGGCACCCCGACCATGACCACGTGACGGTGGAGGCCATCATCCGGGTCCTGATGGACAACGCGGACAAGGCGCGGTCGTTGGTCAAGGGCGTGGCGCCCAGGCTGGCCGACCGCAGCCTGTCGTGCGTCCAGGGCTGCCACACCGCGCTCGCCACCGCCATCATCACCGCGCCCGAGGCCCGCGACCCGGCCCTGGTGGCCAAGCTGGACGCGGTGGCCGGGCGGGTGCTCAGGGGTTAGTCGCGAATGATCACCAAGCTTACGATCCAGCACTTCCGGAGCATTGAGGACCTAGACCTGGAGTTGGGGCCTGTGACCCTATTCGTTGGCCCCAACGGCGCCGGGAAGAGCAATATTATCGACGCCATCAAGTTTGTCCGCGACGCTCTCAGAAACGGGCTCGATTGGGCCGTGACGGAACGACACGGCATCGAGAACATCCGGCAGTGGGCTCCGACGAGGCCATATCATGTCTCGGTCGGATTGCAAGTACGTCATAGAGAGCAAGACGATACGGCCGCAGACTCGTTTTGCTTTACGCTTTCTTCTTCGGAAAACTCTTACAAAGTCCATCGAGAAGAGGGGAGATGGAGGAGTCCTTACCCTTTCTTCATAATGGATCCACAGGAGTCAGAGTTGAAGGAGCTTCATTTTTCTAGATATAAGAACGAATCTGTGAATGCAAATTGGCAAAATGGTCCGTTCAAGTTTAGAGAAGATGAAGATATTCTCTTTATGTCATCACAACATGCCCCCCCTTTCTCTTCTGCGGTATTCTCTGATTTTGAAAGCTATTCCATCTTTCCTAATACGCTTCGGCAACCTGAGAAGCCGAGCACAGAACCCCACTTGACAGCCCACGGAGACAACATCGCTTCCATCCTGAAAAGAATGAGTGCGAAAAGGAAAAGCGCGGCCAGGCACGAGATCGTTGCGGCTTTAAGGCGAGTCGTTCCCGATCTTGAAAACGTCACGGTCCAGGCACTTGGCGGTTATGTCGTTCCTCGGTTTTTCATCAAACCGGAGCAGGGAAAGGGTCATTACTTCGACGTAGATCAGATGTCTGATGGGACGCTTCGGATTCTCGGAATTCTGGTCGCTTTGTACCAGGACCCCGGACCAGAGGTCATCGCATTGGAGGAGCCGGAGTTGACCGTCCACCCTGGGGTGCTGCCTTTGATCGCGGACGCCATTAAAGAAGTAAGCGATTCCCGACAAGTGCTGGTGACAACTCACAGCCCCGAACTCCTGGACCAGTTCGACCCAGACCAAGTCATCGCTGTCGAATACGAGGACGGCGCAACGCGGGCACGCCCCCTCGCCGCGGCGCAGAAAGAAGCCGTTCGCGACAAGCTGTTCACGTTGGGGCAGTTGATGTCCTTCGAGGGGCTACATGGCTGATGGCGTCGAGACCTGTTCTCATCCTCGAAGGTCCTGGCGATGCAGAAGCGGTCCCCGAACTGATTCGACGGATTTCCGACTACGCTGTATTTCCAACTCCCAGCCCGATACGCAAACAAAACGTAGTTAAACTGAACCGGCAAGGAGAATTAGAGAAGTTCGTGACCTATGCTCTAAGAAGAGATGGTGACGCGGTACTCATTCTGCTTGATGCCGACGAGCATTGCGCCAGGGATATCGCAATGGATTGGACCGAACGTCTACGTGCGCTAGGGCCGGAGAAGAAAGTAGGGCTGGGCTTGTTTGTGCGGGAATACGAGGCGTTCTTCCTGGCTTGCTTGGATTTCATCGCACGTGATTACCCGAACTACGGTTGGCGTCTCGATGATTGGCGCCAGCACGACAATCACGAGGAACCGAGAGGGGTCAAGGAGTTGCTGAGCCGATTCATGAGGACGGGGAGACGCTACAAGCCGACCTTGGATCAGGCACGGTTCACGGCCACTATCGATCCCGATCGCCTACGGCGGAAATGCCGCTCGTTCCGCCATCTCGAATCGTTGCTGCAATGGCTATTGGACAACGGACGGCCCGGCGACATGGTCTATCCGTCGGTGATTGGGTAGGGCGATGAAGGTCGACGGAACCCCATACCGCACCATCTGGGTGGCCGACGACGGGGTGGCGGTGGAGATCATCGACCAGACCCGGCTGCCCCACGAGTTCGTCACGGTTCGCCTGGACACTGCCGCCGAGGCGGCCTGCGCCATCAAGGACATGCTGGTGCGGGGCGCCCCCCTGATCGGCGTGACGGCGGCCTACGGCGTCGCCCTGGCCATGCGCCAGGACCCCTCGGACGCCGGACTGGGCGCGGCCTACGAGACCCTGATCGCGACCCGGCCGACGGCGGTCAACCTCCGCTGGGCGCTGGACGACATGCGGGCGCTGCTGGCGCCGCTGCCGCCGGCCGAGCGCACCGCCGCCGCCTACGCCCGCGCCGCCGAGATCTGCGATCAGGACGTGGCCATCTGCAGCGCCATCGGCGACCACGGTCTCGCCCTGATCGGCGACATGTGGCAGGCCAAGGGCCGGAATGGCCGGGTGGATCTGCTGACCCACTGCAATGCCGGGTGGCTGGCGACCGTGGACTGGGGCACGGCTCTGGCGCCCGTCTACAAGGCCCACGATGCCGGCATCCCCATCCACGTGTGGGTGGACGAGACCCGGCCGCGCAACCAGGGCGACGGGCTCACCGCCTGGGAGCTGGGCCGCCACGGCGTGCCCCACACGGTGATCGTGGACAACGCCGGCGGCCACCTGATGCAGCACGGCCAGGTGGACCTGTGCATCACCGGCACCGACCGCACCACGGCCACCGGCGACGTGTGCAACAAGATCGGCACCTACCTGAAGGCCCTGGCCGCCTCCGACAACAACGTGCCGTTCTACGTGGCCCTGCCCGGGCCGACCATCGACTGGACCATCCGCGACGGCTTGGCCGAGGTCCCCATCGAGGAGCGCGACCCCTCCGAGGTCACCCACGTCACCGGGCGGGCCGACGGCGGCGAGATCGTCAGCGTGGCGGTGACGCCCGACGGGACACCGGCCGCCAACTATGCCTTCGACGTGACGCCGGCGCGCCTGGTCACCGGCCTGATCACCGAGCGCGGCGTCTGCCCGGCCTCCGCCGAGGGGCTGGCGGACCTCTATCCGGAACACCGCTGAGGGAGGCACAGGCCTCCTCGTTTAAGGGGCTTGGGCGGGCGCGCCGTGCTTTCTATAAAGGCGGCCGGTGGGGGCGCGCGGTTAGCCCAGGAGGGGAATACCCATGGATAACCTTTGGTCCGACAGCGACGCCAAGGCGGCGGTCGAGCGTTACGCGGCGCAAGGGGTGAACGAGGACCTGGCCCTGCGGGTCTACACCACGCGCTTGCTCGGTGGCGAGCCGCGGCTGGTCCTGCACGGCGGCGGCAACACCTCGGTGAAGACGGTCATGGCCGACGTCGCCGGCGACGAGGTCGAGGTGCTGTGCGTCAAGGGCTCGGGGTGGGACATGGCGACCATCGAGCCGCCGGGGCTGCCGGCGGTGCGGCTCGAGCCCCTGCGCCGCATGGCCGATGTGGGGCACCTGAGCGACGAGGAGATGGTCAACGCCCAGCGCATCAACCTGCTCGATGCCGCCGCCCCCAACCCGTCGGTGGAAACCCTGCTGCACGCCTTCCTGCCCCACAAGTTCATCGACCACACCCACGCCAACGCCGTCGTGGCGCTCACCGACACCGAGCATGGCGAGGACCTGTGCCGGGAGGTGTACGGCGACCGCATGGCGCTGGTGCCCTACGTGATGCCGGGTTTCGACCTGTCGAAGACGGTCCTCGACGTGTACCGGGAGGCCCCCGACACCGAGGGCCTGATCCTGCTCAAGCACGGCATCTTCACCTACGGTGAGACGGCCCGCGAGGCCTATGACCGGATGATCGAGATGGTCAGCTTGGCCGAGGCGCGCATCGCCGGAGCGGGCCGCACGGTGTTCGCGGTTGCCCCGCTGCCCCAGCACCTGGCGACGGCGGCCGAGGTGGCGCCCATCCTGCGCGGGGCCTGTGCCCTCGATCGGGGTGACGGCAATTATGGACGCTGGATCCTGGATTTCCGCACCGGACCCGACATCCTGGCTTTCGTCGGCGGCACCGACCTGGGGCGCTACAGCCAGCAGGGAACGGCCACCCCCGATCACGTCATCCGCACCAAGCAGAAGCCTCTCATGGTGCCGGCGCCGGAGGCCGACCGGCTGGACGCGTTCGCCGCCGCGGCGCGCCAGGCGGTGGACGCCTATGCGGCCGACTACCATGCCTATTTCGCCCGCAACAACGCCCACCAAGCGGTGCCGAAGACGGAACTCGACACGGCGCCGCGGGTGATCCTGGTCCCCGGGCTCGGCCTGTTCGGCATCGGCGCGTCGGCCAAGGACGCACGCATCGCCGCCGACATCGCCGAGACCAACGTGGCCGTCATCACCGATGCCGAAGCCCTGGGCGGCTACCGGGTCATCCCCGAGCCCGATGTGTTCGACATCGAGTACTGGTCCCTGGAGCAGGCCAAATTGGGCAAGGGCGCGGAGAAGCCCCTGGCGCGCCACGTGGCCGTGGTGACCGGCGGCGCCTCGGGCATCGGGCGGGCCACAGCCGCCGCCTTGGCTGCCGCCGGCGCCGAGGTGGCGGTGCTCGACGTGGTCGCCGGCGTCGAGGGCGCTGCGGCGGCGGTGAAAGGCCTGCCGGTGGTCTGCGACGTCACCGACGCCGACGCCGTGGGTGCCGCCTTCGATGCCGTATGCCAGGCCTACGGCGGCGTCGACATCGTGGTGTCCAATGCCGGCGCCGCCTGGCAGGGCCGCATCGCCGACGTGTCCGAGGACGTCCTGCGGGGCAGCTTCGAGCTCAATTTCTGGGCCCATCAGTCGGTGGCCCGGCACGCGGTACGGGTCATGCGCGCCCAGGGCACCGGCGGTTGCCTGCTGTTCAACACCTCCAAGCAGGCCATCAACCCGGGGCCCGCCTTCGGGCCCTACGGCCTGCCCAAGGCGGCCACCCTGTTCCTGATGCGCCAGTACGCGGTGGACTACGGGGCCGACGGCATCCGGTCCAATGCGGTCAACGCCGACCGCATCCGCTCCGGCCTGCTCACCGACGACATGATCGCCTCACGGTCCCAGGCCCGCGGGATCAGCGAGACCGACTACATGTCCGGCAACCTGCTGGGCCGGGAAGTCACGGCGGACGACGTGGCCCGCGCCTTCGTCGACTTGGCGTGTGCGCGCCGCACCACCGGCGCCGTGCTCACCGTCGACGGCGGCAACATCGCCGCCGCCCTCCGCTGAACCCGAGGGAAACGCCTCCACCGCCGGGCGAAAACCGGGTATGGATGGGAACGCATTTGGGAATCGCCCAAGGAACTGCTAATATTCGCCCCTCGTTTCGCTTCGAACCATAGAGGTCACGATGGTCATGCGCACTTTGTTCCTCCCGCTGGCATCCACCGTCGCCGTGGCCGTGTTGCTGGGCGGCCCGTGGTCGTCACAAGCCGCGGCGAAGGACGTCATTACCTACAGCGAGGACGTCTACCCGATCATCCAGATCCGCTGTCTTGAATGCCACGCGCCGGGCCAGGAGGGGTACGACACCAGCGGCCTCGATCTGCGCACCTACGACAGCCTGATGAAGGGCACCAAGCACGGCCCCATCGTGGTACCCGGCGATTCCATGCTGAGCAACCTCAACCGGCTGGTCGAAGGCAAGGCGGCGCCCGAACTGCGCATGCCCCACGGCAAGAAGAAGCTGACCAACTGCGAGATCGACATCCTGCGGCGCTGGGTCAACCAGGGCGCCGAAAACAACTGATCCCGGCGCGACGGCGCAAGAAAACGGCCCCGACAGTGTCGGGTCCGTTTCTCGTTGTGGCGTCGGCGCTGTCGCCGGTTAGAGCAATATCCGATCAAACGGAATCGTTCGATCGGATTTACTTACTCTAGTGCACGTCGGCCCAGATGCGCCGCTTGAGGGCGTACAGCATGGCGGTGAGCACGATGGTGAACAGCAGCACCTTGATCCCCAGGCTCTTGCGGGCCTCCAACTCGGGAGATCCGGCCCAGGCCAGGAACACGGTGACGTCCTCGGACATCTGATCGACCGTCGCCGGGGTGCCGTCGGCGTACTCGACCATGTCTTCGAACAGGGGCTGAGGCATCGAGATCTGGTGGCCCGGGAAGTAGTCGTTGTAGACCATGCCATCCATCATCTGGAAGCCTTCCGGCGGCTCCTCCCTGTACCCGGTCAGCAGGGCGTAGAGGTAGTCGGGGCCGCCTTTCCGGGCCTTGGTGATCAGCGACAGGTCCGGCGGCAGAGAGCCGTTGTTGGCGAAGCGCGCCGCGTTGTCGTTGGGGAACGGCGGCACGAAATAGTCCGCCGCCTTGGCCGGGCGGGTGAACATCTCGCCCTCGTCGTCGGGGCCGTCGAGGACCTCGAACTCCGATGCGATTTCGGTCACCTCGTCCTCGGTGAAGCCGATCTCCATCAGGTTGCGGTAGGCGACCAGGCGCAGGGAATGGCACCCGGCGCAGACTTCCGCATAGACCTGGTATCCGCGGCGCAGGGCGGCGCGGTCGTAGCTGCCGAAAATGCCCTGGAACCCCCAGTCGTGGGACGGTGCTTTCGGCGCCTCGGCGGCGGTGGCGGTCCCGGCGGCCACGACCAGGGCGGCGGCGATCAGTGTGAGTCTTGCCATCACGTGGCCTCCTTCACGGCGGCGCCGCCCTTGGTGACGGCCGTACTGATGCTTTCGGGCAACGGTTTCGGTCGCTCGACCATGCTGATCAACGGGATGATGACCAGGAAGTGCAGGAAGTAGTAGGCCGTGGCGATCCGGCCGATGGTGATGTAGATGCCCTCCGGCGGCTTGGCGCCGATCCAGCCCAGGACGAAGCAGTCGACCACCAGGATCCAGAAGAACTGCTTGTAGATGGGCCGGAAGCGGGCGCTGCGCACCTTGGAGCGGTCGAGCCACGGCAGGATCAGCAGGATGAGGATGGAGCCGAACATGGCGACCACCCCGCCCAGCTTGTCGGGAATGGCCCGGAGGATGGCGTAGTAGGGCAGGAAGTACCATTCGGGCACGATGTGGGTCGGCGTCACCAGCGGGTCCGCCTTGATGTAGTTGTCGGGCTCGCCGAAGAAGTCCGGCGCGAAGAACACGAAGAACAGGTAGAAGACCATCAACACGCCCAGCCCGAACAGGTCCTTGATGGTGTAGTACGGGCTGAAGGGGATGGTGTCCTGCGGCCCCTTGACGTCGATGCCCAACGGATTGTTGGACTTGTGCACATGCAGGGCCCACAGGTGCAGGAACACCAGGGCGAACAGGACGAAAGGCAGCAGGTAGTGGAACGAGAAGAAGCGGTTGAGCGTCGGGTTGTCCACCGAGAAGCCGCCCCACAACCAGGTGACGATGGCCTCGCCGAAGACCGGCACCGCCGAGAACAGGTTGGTGATCACCGTTGCCGCCCAGAAGCTCATCTGCCCCCACGGCAGCACGTAGCCCATGAAGGCGGTGGCCATCATGACGATGATGATGAGCACGCCGAGGATCCACAGCAGCTCCCGCGGGGCCTTGTAGGAGCCGTAGTAGAGGCCGCGGAACAGGTGGATGTAGACGACGATGAAGAAGATCGACCCGCCGTTCATGTGGAGGTAGCGCAGCAGCCACCCGTAGTTGACGTCGCGCACGATGCGCTCGACGCTCTCGAAGGCGTAGTCCACGTGCGGCGTGTAGCTCATGGCCAGGAAGATGCCGGTGACGATCATGATCACCAGCACGATCCCGGCCAGGGACCCGAAGTTCCACCAGTAATTGAAGTTCTTCGGCGTCGGGTAGTCGACCAGCTCATGGTGCATGAGCGTGAAAATGGGCATCCGGTCGTCGATCCACCGGACCAGCCCGTTGTTCCACTGTGGCTTCGTCATGCTCGGGTCCCTCAGCCGATCTTGATGGTGGTCTCGTCGGTGAACTCGTAGGGCGGGATGGCCATGTTACGCGGTGCCGGCCCTTTGCGGATTCGCCCCGAGGTGTCGTAGTGGGAGCCGTGGCAGGGGCAGAACCAGCCGTCGAAATCGCCGCGCGGATCGCCCACCTTCTGGCCCAAGGGAATGCACCCCAGGTGCGTGCAGATCCCGATCATGATCAGCCACTCGGGCTTGAGCACCCGGTCGGTGTCGGCCTGCGGGTCGATCAGGTCATCCATGGGCGCCGCCCCGGCGGTCTCGATCTCCTCGGGTGTGCGGTGCCGGATGAACACCGGTTTGCCGCGCCACACCACGGTGATGCTCTGTCCTTCCTCGATCGCCGAGAGATCGACTCCGGTGGACGACAACGCCAGCACATCGGCCGACGGGTTCATGCTGTCGATGAACGGCCAGCAGGCGAGGGCCACGCCGACCGCTCCGACGGCCGAGGTGGCCATCAGGAGGAAGTCGCGGCGCGTCTCGTCCGGCCCGGAGGCCTGCGCAGCCGTTGTTGCCGTGTCAGTCATGGAAATCCCCTTCCTGGCCCACAGGCGTGGGCCAATCGCTCTCGTCACGGATCGCGTCTGTGAGCGTCAGGCCGGTCCCGGTCCCGGTCCCGCGTCAACTCCGCGCCCGCTGCCCCCCGCGGTTTCGCTGCACCGCACACAAGGGCAGCGTATAGTCCAAAACCGCCCCATTTGAAAGGGTTTTGGTCACTCTACTGGTATATAAATTAGATTCTCCTAACGAACAACAGCCGGAGACCGCAGCCCAGCCATGCGTTTGGCCCTCTATCAGCCCGACATACCCCAGAATGCGGGCAGCATGCTGCGGACCGCCGCCTGCCTCGGTGTGCCCGCCGACGTGATCGAGCCGTGCGGGTTCGTCTTCTCCGACCGGCACTTGCGGCGCGCCGGGCTCGACTACCTGGAGCGCGTGGACCTCACGCGCCATCCGTCGTGGTCGGCTTTCCTGGCCAAGCCGCGGGGCGCGGCGCGCCTGGTGCTGCTCAGCGCCCGCGGCGACACGTCCTACCTGACGTTCTCCTACCGTGCCGACGACGTGCTCGTCGTGGGTCGGGAAAGCGCCGGCGTGCCCGCCGATGTGCGCGCCGCCTGCCATGCCAGCGTCCGCGTGCCCATGGCGGCGGGCGTGCGGTCCCTCAACGTGGCGGTGGCCGCGGCCATGGTGCTCGGCGAGGCGTTGCGCCAGACCGATGGTTTCCCGTCCGCCGGATCGTGAGGCCTGGTGGCGGGCGCAGTGCGGCGCCCCGCTTTGTCCTTGACCGGTCCGGGGGGCGCTGACACTTTCTTGCCCCCATGCGGATTTTTCGTCACTACGATGAACTGCCCGCCGATGCGCGCGGTGCGGCGGTGGCGGTCGGCAACTTCGACGGCGTCCACCGGGGGCACCAGGCGGTGATCGGCGAAGCGGGGCGCATCGCCCGCTCCGCCGGCATGCCGTGGGCGGTGCTCACCTTCGAGCCCCATCCGCGCACCGTGTTCAAGCCCGATGGCGAGCCCTTCCGCCTCACCCCGTTCCGCATCAAGGCCCGCCATATCGAGGCCCTCGGCGTCGACGAGCTGTTCGTCCTCCATTTCGATCTCGAGTTCTCGCGCCGTCCGGCCGAGGACTTCGTCGAAGGCGTCCTCGTCGCCGGCCTCGGCGCCCGGCACGTGGTCTCCGGCTACGACTTCGTCTTCGGCCACGGGCGGCGGGGCGACTGCGACCTGCTGCTGCACGAGGGCCGCGACGCGGGGTTCGACGTCACCTGCGTGGCCGCCGTCAACGACGGCGACGGCCGGCCGTACTCGTCGACCCGGGTCCGCCAATGCCTGGTCGCCGCCGACCCGCGCGGCGCCGCCCACGTCCTCGGCCGCCCCTTCGAGATCGAGGGCCGGGTCGAGCACGGCGACGCCCGCGGCCACGCCATCGGCTTTCCCACGGCCAACCTCCATTTCGCCGAGTACCTGCGGCCGGCGGTCGGCGTCTATGCGGTGCGCGCCGGCATCGACCAGGGGACCCATACCCAATGGCACGACGGCGTCGCCAACCTGGGCCGGCGGCCCACCTTCGCCGGCACCGATCTGGTGCTGGAGGCCCACCTGTTCGATTTCGACGGCGACCTCTACGGCCAGCACCTGCGGGTCGCCCTCATCGACTACCTGCGGCCCGAGACCAAGTTCGACGGCGTCGACGCCCTCAAAGCCCAGATCACCGCCGATTGCACCCGCGCAAGCGAGATCCTGGCCGGGACCTGATCCCTTGTCTTGGATTGACGCGGCGCAGTATAGTCCGCGGCCATGACGACCGATGACGCTCCGATGCTCCGCCCGGCACTCCCCTGTGGCGCGGCGCGGCCGCGGGAGACCGCGCGAATTACCTGACCCGCGACGGGGACCGGGGACCGGTCCCGCGCGCGGGAACGATCCCTTCGTCCTACCGCCACCGGATCGACCGGAGCCACTGAGCCATGAGCGCCGACTACAAATCCACGGTCTTCCTGCCCCGAACCGGGTTCCCCATGAAGGCCGGCCTGCCCCGCCGCGAGCCCGAGACCCTGGCCCGTTGGGAGGCCATGGACCTCTACCGCCGCCAGCGCGAGGCGGCCAAGGGGCGCGAGAAGTTTATCCTTCATGACGGGCCGCCCTACGCCAACGGCCACCTGCACATCGGCCATGCGCTGAACAAGATCCTCAAGGACGTGATCAGCCGCTCCCAGCAGATGCTGGGCAAGGACTCCAACTATGTCCCCGGCTGGGACTGCCACGGCCTGCCCATCGAGTGGAAGATCGAGGAGCAGTACATGGAGGCGGGGAAGGACAAGGACGATGTCCCCGTCGAACAGATCCGCAAGGAATGCCGCGACTTCGCCGACACCTGGATCGGCGTCCAGCGCGAGGAGTTCAAGCGTCTGGGCGTGATCGGCGACTGGGACTCGCCCTACACCACCATGTCCTTCGACGCCGAAGCCCGCATCGTCGGCGAGCTCGGGCGGTTCCTCATGGACGGATCGCTGTACAAGGGCGCCAAGCCGGTCCTGTGGTCGGTGGTCGAGAAGACGGCGCTGGCGGAGGCCGAGGTCGAGTACTACGACCACACGTCGACCACCATCTTCGTCCGCTTCCCGCTGGTCGATCCGCCCTCTGAGGATCTGGTGGACGCCTCGGTGGTGATCTGGACCACCACGCCGTGGACCATCCCCGGCAACCGCGCGGTGGCCTACGGCGAGGGTATCGACTACGTGGTCATCCGGGTCACCGAGACCGCCGAGGACAGCCGTGCCCGGACCGGCGAAAAGCTGGTGCTGGCCGAGGCCCTGATGCCCGAGGTCGCGGCCGCCGCCGGGATCGCGGCCCACGACATCGTCCGTCGTCTCAAGGGGGCGGAGCTGGCGGGGCACACCTGCCGCCACCCCCTGCGCGACGCCGACGCCGAGTACTACGGATTCGACGTGCGCCTGCTGCCGGCCGGCTTCGTCGACGTGGACACCGGCTCGGGGTTCGTCCACATCGCCCCCAGCCACGGCCAGGAGGACTGGGAGCTGGGCATGGAGCACGGGGTCCCGGTGCCCGAGATGGTGGGGCCGGACGGCCGCTTCGTAGACCACGTGGGCCTGTTCGCCGGCGTGCCGGTGCTGGAGTTCCGCGAACGCGGCAAGAGCCGGTTCCCCGCCAACGCCGCCGTCGTCGAGGCGCTCGACGGGACCGGCGCCCTGCTGGCCACCCAGCAACTGGTCCACAGCTACCCCCATTCCTGGCGGTCCAAGTCGCCCCTGATCTTCCGCAACACCCCCCAATGGTTCATCAGCATGGAGAAGACGGGGCTGCGGGAACGGGCGCTGAAGGCCATCGACGACACCCGCTTCGTGCCCGGCTCGGGGCGCAACCGCCTGTACGGCATGATCGAGACCCGGCCCGACTGGTGCGTCTCGCGCCAGCGCGCCTGGGGGGTGCCCATCACCGTGTTCGTCGACAAGAAGAGCGGCGAGCCCCTGCGCGACCCGGCAGTGCTCGAGCGCATCGTCGACGCCGTGCGCCAGGAGGGCGCCGATACCTGGTATTCCTCGCCGCCGGGCCGCTTCCTGTCTCCCGAATACGACCCGGACGACTACGAGCAGGTCATGGACATCCTGGACGTCTGGTTCGAATCCGGGTGCACCCACGGATTCGTCCTGGAGGTCCGGCCCGACCTGCAGTGGCCCGCGTCGCTGTACCTGGAAGGCACAGACCAGCACCGCGGCTGGTTCCATTCCTCGTTGCTGGAGTCCTGCGGCACCCGCGGCCGCGCGCCCTACGACGCGGTGCTCACCCACGGCTTCGTCATGGGCGAGGACGGCCAGAAGATGTCCAAGTCCCTGGGCAACATCGTGTCGCCCCAGGACGTGGTCGACCAGCACGGTGCCGACATCCTGCGCCTGTGGGTGGTCGGCTCCGACTATTCGGAAGACCTGCGCATCGGCCCCGAGATCATCAAGCAGCACGCCGACGTGTACCGGCGCCTGCGCAACACCCTGCGGTTCCTGCTGGGAAACCTCAGCGGCTTCGACGATGGCGAGCGTCTGCCGGTGGCGGAGATGCCGGAGCTGGAGCGCTGGGTCCTGCACCGCCTGTGGGAGCTGGATCGCCTCGTGCGCGAGGCGTGTCACGACTTCCACTTCCACCCGCTGTTCACCGAACTGCATCAGTTCTGTGCCGTCGACCTGTCGGCCTTCTATTTCGACGTGCGCAAGGACAGCCTCTACTGCGACCGCGCCGATTCGCCACGGCGGCGGGCGGCGCGGACGGTGCTCGACCACCTGTTCGACTGCCTCACCGCCTGGCTGGCGCCGTTCATCTGCTTCACCGCCGAGGAGGCGTGGCTGGCCCGCCACCCCGACAACTCCGAAAGCGTCCACATGCGACTGTTCCCGGAGGTCCCGAATGACTGGCGGGACGACGCCTTGGCGGCCCGCTGGGAGCGGGTGCGGACGGTGCGCCGGGTGGTGACCAAGGCCCTGGAGGTCCAGCGGGCGGAAAAGACCATCGGGTCAAGCCTCGAGGCCCATCCCGTGGTCCACGCCCCGCGCGCCGACCTGGATGCCGTGGCCGGCCTCGACATGGCCGACATCTGCATCACGTCGGGCCTCACCCTGACCGAGGGGGCGCCGCCGGCCGACGCCCAGACCCTGCCCGAGGTGGCCGATGTGGGTGTCGTGTTCGCCAAGGCGGCCGGCGGCAAGTGCGAGCGCTGTTGGAAGGTCCTGGACGAAGTGGGGAGCGACGGCGACCATCCGACGCTGTGCGCCCGCTGCGCCGACGCGGTCCGTCACCACGGCGCGGTGTCGTGACGCCTTCGTCCGTCCTGCGGCTCGGCCTGGGCGTCGCCGCGGTGACGGTGGTGCTCGACCAGGCGCTCAAGTGGTGGATCGTCGAGCACGTGATGCAGCCGCCGCGGGTCATCCCGGTGACGCCTTTCTTCAACCTGGTGATGGGGTGGAACCGGGGGGTGAGCTTCGGCCTGTTCAACTCCGATTCGCCGGTCAATCAGTGGCTGCTTCCCCTCCTCGCCGCGGCCATCGTCGTCGCCCTCGTCGTCTGGCTGAGTCGGGTCACGCGCCGTGGCCTAGCGGCGGCCATCGGTTTGGTCATCGGCGGGGCCATCGGCAACGTCATCGATCGCCTGCGGTACGGCGCCGTTGCCGACTTCTTGGACGTCCACGTGGCCGGCTACCACTGGCCCGCCTTCAATCTGGCAGATTCCGCGATCACCGTCGGCGCGGTGGTTCTGGTCCTAGATTCCTTGTTCGGACCGGCGGAAAAGCATAAAAAGGGACCGCAGGACAGGGCGAAGGACCAACCATGAGAACGACCGGTTGGCTGGCCGTTCTCCTCTGCGCTTCGGTTTTGGTCGGCGGTTGCGAGGAGACCAAGAAGGCGCTGGGGTACAGCAAGAAGGCCCCGGACGAGTTCGCCGTGTACTCGCGGGCCCCCCTCAGCCTGCCGCCCGAGTTCGGGCTGCGGCCCCCGGCCCCCGGAAGCGAACGGCCCCAGCACGTGGAGCCGCGCGATCAGGCGGCGCGGGCGGTGATGGGCGACGTCTCGGTGCGGGGCGAGGCGATCGAGGCCAGCGTCGGCCTCAAGGCCCTGCTTGAGCAGGCGGGGGCGGTCGATACCAACCCCAACATCCGCGACCTGATCAACCGCGAGACCACCATCCTCGCCGAGGAAGACAAGACGTTCACCGAGCAACTGATGTTCTGGGGCACCCGCACCGAATACGGGACCGTCGTCGACCCGGCGCGTGAGGCCAAGCGCATCCAGGAGAACCAGGCGCTGGGGCGGGACGTGACCGAAGGCGGCACCCCGGTCATCGAGCGCCGCCGCAAGGCCATCCTCGAAGGCATTTTCGACTAGTGGGGACTAGACGCCGCTTGCGTCGGGAGGGCCCGCCCCCAATATGCCGGTGAGCGGGGCCGGGGTCGCATTGGGGGGCGGACGGACGAACGGTCTGGTGAGGCGCCAGTGACATCGGCTAGCCCGCATTTCTCACATCCACCACGGTCTGCGTCGCGTCCCGGCGGCCGCCCCGCCAGGAGCGGGCCGAAAAGC
>JANQFP010000221.1 GCA_028277795.1 Rhodospirillales bacterium | reverse complement strand
CCAGGGTCTCGTCCAGGTGGATGGTCACATCCGCCATCTGTACGTCCATGTCTCCCCCCTTTCCGGCAAGCCGACACGGTGACAGTCAAGGGACCGGGGCCCATGCTACCGCGAACCGTCGTTGGTTGGAAACAGGGTCCCGTCAGGGCGCCCGGCACTGGCGCTCGCCGACCAGGCGCACGCCGGCGGCGCCCTTGGACGCCAGCCGCACGTGGGCGCGGCCTTCGATGGCGTATTGCTGCGTCGAGCGCGCCGTGCCGGGACCCAGGCGCTCGACCACGACGGTACGGCAGGCGTCGCAGGTGTTGACCAGGGCCGGGACGCCGTCCTGGGTGCGGGCCAAGCGGGCGCACACGGGGTCGGACAGAGCCGCCGCCGCCTTCGGCGCACCGGCCCCGGCGCAGGGGGCGTCCAGGGTCAGCCGGGTACGGCCGGGACCCTTGAACCCCAGCGGCGCCCGGGCCCGGGCGGGCAGGGTGTAGCTGCGGTTGACGGGCACGGCGGTGCCGGGGCGCTTGCGCTCCACCTTGGCGGTGCGGCAGGAGGCGCACGCGTTGACCAGGGTCCACGCGCCCTGGCGCTGGATCAGGGACACGCACTTGTCCTGGCTGACCGGCAACGGCCCGGCCACCGCCGCCAACGCCCGATCGGGAACCACGGGACCGCCGGCCGACGGCGCGGCCACGACCGCCGTGATGCCGGCCACGGCGGCGACGATCAGCAGGCGGACGGCGTGTCGGCGCATGGGGCCTCCGCGAGGGGACGCCCCACCGATGCTAGGAGCGAAAGGTTAAGCGGCGGTTAGGACGGTCGCCGTCCATGCCGGTATTCAACGCGGAGGTCGCAAAGGGGTCGCAGAGGTCGCGGAGGAAAGGAAAAGCGCCGCATGGCGGCGCAATGATCTTCCTCTGCGCCCCCTGCGTCCGCTCAGCGACCTCCGCGTTCAATTACTCCTCAGTCTTGGGCCGCAACCCCGGAAAGGCCGATCCGGGATCCGCCTCAGCCCTCCCGGCGGAAGGGGGAGTAGGCCTCCAGGTCGCGGATCTGGTCGTCCACCGCCTCGCGCTCCTCGTCCAGGTAGCGGGCCACGGCGTCGCGGAAGCCGGGATCGGCGATCCAGTGGGCGCTGTAGGTGCGGCACGGCAGGTAGCCGCGCTGGATCTTGTGGGGACCCTGGGCGCCGGCCTCGACCCGCTTGAGGCCGCGCTCGATGGCGAAGTCGATGGCCCGGTAGTAGCAGGCCTCGAAATGCAGGAACCGGTGGTCCTCCACGCAGCCCCAGTAGCGGCCGTACAGGGCATCGTCGCCGAGCAGGTGCAGCGCCCCGCCCACCGGCCGGCCGTCGTCCTCGGCCATGACCAGCACCACCCGGTCGGCCATGGTCCGGTGCAGCTCGCGGAAGAAGGCGCGGGACAGGTAGCCGTGGGCCCACTTGCGCCCCACCGTGTCCCGGTAGAAGCCGTAGAAGGCTTCCCAGTGCTCGTCGCCGATGGCGTCGCCGGTGAGGGTGCGGAGCCGGACGCCCGACTCGGCGACGGTGCGGCGCTCGCGGCGGATCGCCTTGCGCTTGCGCGCGCTCAGGGTGCCGAGGAAGTCCTCGAAGTCGGCGTATCCGGTGTTTTGCCAGTGGAACTGCTCGCCCACGCGGAGCAGGAAGCCGTGCGCCCCCAGCAGCCGCCACTCGGCCTCGGTGGGGAAGTTGACGTGCAGGGACGAGAGGCCGAGCCGCTCGGCCAGCCGCACCATGCCGGTGATCAGGGCGTCGGCCGCCTCCGGCGGGGCCCCGGGGCGGACCAGCAGCCGCGGCCCGGTGACCGGCGTGAACGGCACCGCCGACAGCAGCTTGGGATAGTAGCGGCCGCCGGCCCGGTGATAGGCGTCGGCCCACGCCCAGTCGAACACGTACTCGCCGTAGGAATGGGTCTTCAGGTACAGCGGCGCCACCGCCAGCACCCGGCCGCCGCCGTCCTCCACCACCACGTGGCGCGGGGCCCATCCGGACTGGGTGGCGGCCGAGCCGCTGACCTCCAGCGCCGCCAGGAAGGCGTGGCCGACGAAGGGGTTGGACGGACCGGCGCAGGCGTCCCAGTCCGCCGCCGCTACCTGGTCGATGGCGACGACTTCCCGGACCGTGAGCGCTTCAGATCCGTCGGGCATGGCAATAAAGATGAGGCGCCCGGCCGCGCGGTACAAGGGCGCATGAGTAGGAGAGGAAGTCGGCAGATACGGCTCGATTTCGTGACTGCAGTCCCATGATATATTCAAAAACACGAATTAAAATGAAATACTCTCTTGTTTATTGCTGCAGCCAGTGATTGTTGATAGCCTTTCGCAAATCGCGAGCCCCGACCGGGCATCAAGCCCACCCTAGGGGTCACCGCCAACAACAGCACGAGAGAGAGAGGGGGCATGGTTTTCGATGGAACCGGTTCGCGTCGGGTTCCCCGCCATCGCGGCTGGACTCCCACCGTAATTGTTGCCGTCGCGGTCTTAGCGGGCTGTGCGGGTCAGGGGATACGCGATGGTCAGCCGGCACGTCCAGACACGGCGCTGCACGAGGGTCTGGTTCTGTGCCCGTCGGAGGGCGAGGCGGGGGTGCGAATATCGCCGCACTGCCGTTACGCTCCACTTCGAGGAACTAAACGTTCGGATGGGAACGAGACGTCTCAGGCCGAACGCGACATGGCTGCACGCGCCAACACTCGGTATCTGCAAAGAAAGGTGTTCGCGAAAGAGCGCGAACTCTACCGTAGATCGCCCTTGCTGCCAGCGGACGTCTACCGTCCCAATCTTTGCCTCGCCCTGTCCGGGGGCGGTATGCGGTCGGCGGCTTTCAGCATCGGTGTGATGAAGGGGCTACATCACAAAGGCCTGCTGGACAAAGTGGAAATCATCTCCGGCGTGTCCGGAGGCGCCTACGCATTATCTTGGTATATGAGCCAACGAGCAAACGGTTACTACATGAGCAACGCGGCATTGTTTGATCATGAGCTGGCCAGAAACAGCTCATCATATGACGGGCAACATACCGCAAATAAAAAAAATCACCTGGGCCAATGGGTATCAGAGGATGAAGGGAGGCTTCTGACATTCGATTCAGTTCTGCCTGTTATAGGTGCCGCGACGATAACAATTCCATTTAACGTGGTTTTCAACGGAATCTTCAATACCTATGCTTATGACGGCCCTGTGACCAAATTCTATGAGTCCCGACTCCACGATATCTTCCAAGCGGAACACCGTAGCGTCTCGACCGATGACATGAACTACAACCCAAAGGTCAAACCGGAAGTTAAGACCATGGGAGATCTCAGGGATATTATCAAGAATAGTGGGCGTGATTTGCCCTATCCGATCTTCAACACGACGGCCTCTAACAGGTTTTTCGATCCCCTTACCCCGGTGACCCTCCTCCACAAAAAGCACCTGCACGAGGTTTTCGAGATCACGCCCTCGCACATCGGCTCGGACATCAACGGATACCATTACACCGGCGAAACGAGTAATGGGACCGACCACAGCGGCGAGTTCCATATCGACGCAGCGACCGAGATCTCTGGGGCTGCCCTCGATACTTCAGGTATCTTTGGTAGTGCCATCTTGGCCCGATTTATTTCGTTCTTCAACATGGATCTGGGGCGCCACATTAAGAACTACAACTGGCCGACGGACCCGGATGATTTCAGAACCAGACAGGCAGTCGAAAACGACCAGTATGTTCCGGTGATTAATTACCTCTCCATGCTGTCCAACTACAATAATCGGGCCGCGATAACGGACATTCATTTGGCCGACGGCGGGCAATCGGAGAACTTGGGTGCATTCGCTCTGGTTAGGCGCATGTGCCGAAACATCATCATTGTAGATGCGGAGCACGATCGGGGGATGGAGTTCGGCGCATACCACAATTTGAAAGATCGCCTGTGGCAGGACATGCACGTCGACATGTGTGTGATGGGAATAGACAGCGGCAGCGACAGTGATTGTCTCAAAGGTATCGAATTCGTTGACAAATGCCGAGAACACGACAATTGCAAACATCCCATCACCAAAGGCAAGATTCGCGGGCTGCCGCTGCGCGTCAATGGCACCCTAGAGGACGGCGATATCGACATCACCTATATCAAGCTGTCAATCGACAAGGACAAGGACAAGGACAAGGATCATTTCTACGGAGTCGCCGTACATAAACGATTGAACCGTCCGTTGTGGCAGTTGCCTTTTAGCTGTATTGGCGGGTGTTTTCCCCAACAGTGGACTGTCGACCAGAACTTCAGCGGCAGCCAATTCAATGGTTACCGCGACCTCGGTTGCCGTATCGTCGAGGCGCACCTCCAAGATTTGGATCCGGACGCGAACAATATCGCCCTGAAGACAAGGCCGTCTGACAAAGCACCAAATCCGAGCGGCTGTTACATCCGGTAGGAGTGGTTTCGTGTACGGCCGTTTGCATGGGGCGCGGGACCCATCGGGCATTGCCATGAGGAGGAGTCGGGCTCGGTGGGGGGAGAACCCATTGCGCCCCCCCGAAAACACTGTTGTTGCTCACGAACCGGTGGCGCCAAACGAAATTTGGCCCAGAAGGGAGTATCAGCGTTCCGCAAAGTGATTCCGAAGTGTCCGCAACGTTGCGACCAAACGCGACATCAGGGAGGTGCCTCATGACAAGCTCCGCAAGACGTTCCGTCGTGGTTTCGGCGACCGCCAAATGCCGCCGCACGGTCGGACGACGCCTGCTTCCCATTATCGCGGTATTGGCCGTCGGGACGGTGTTCATGCTGTCCGGTGGCTGCGCTGGGGTTGAGCAAGAAGTGGTGGGCGCGGTGTCCGAGGACAACAGCGCGGTCGACTGTCTGAAACAGACCGACGAGGACAGCGCGAAGCCGGAATCGTCCCTGAGCTACGAGGCGCGTATCGACCGCTTCCTGACGTGTTACATCGGACCGGCCGAAAACGACGACGGGCAGCAGGAGCGGGAGCTCAAACTGCTGCGTGGCCACATCGTCGTCGCGTTGCTGGCCCGGTACGCGGCCTTCAAACTGACCGGCGAGGTCGGAGACGTGATCAACATCAACTTTCGCCATTACAGCGGGTTGCGTGACGACGCCCGCGACGTCCTCGGCGCGATCGAGGACGCCGAGTTCAAGCTTCGCCAGGCCAGCATGCATTTCCCGAGCCTGCCGCGACGACCGATGCCGCCCGAGTACCTGCCCAACGTGAGAAAGGCTTACGAGACGGCTTACAAGATGGACCGCATTTTGACGGTCGCCGACTTGGCAAAGGAGGCCGCGACGCCGACCTATCGTCGGACACGCCGGTTCGTGACTGGCTTGCTGACCGCCCTGTCCGCCGGCTCCATCGGATCGGCCGAAGGCGTGTTCAAAGATGCCTACAACGGATTGCGCAGCCTCGTGGTGCTGCGTGCGTTCGGCAAGGCCTATCGGGAGGATGCCAAGCTGTATCTCGAGGTCAAGCACGGGAAACATCCGGAAATGGTCGGGACGGTGGCGCTGCCGACGACCCCGGCGGCAACCTTGTCGGCGACGGTCGGTATCGAGGATTGGCGCGCCTGGGACGAACGGATCGTCGAAGCCTGCGAGCGGATCGCCAAGTTCGCCGACGCGCGGCACCACTGCACACCGGAATCGTAGGGGACGATACTCCGGCAGTTCGTAGGTCCGTCAGCGGAGAACATCAAGAAAACCGCAAGGAGTCATCCCATGCTCGACATCAACCGGTTCCGCACCGGCATCGTGCGGCCGACCCCGGAGGCCGTTGGCGCCCACATCCGGGCCGCCGAGAACCTGGTCCTCGGCACCGTGTTGCAGGAGAGCAACCTACATTAACTGCGCCAGTTGAACGAGGGCCCGGCGCGCGGCCTCTACCGGATGGAGCCGGCGACCCACGACGACATCAGGGGCAACTACCTGGACTTCCGTTGGGAGCTTCGGGACCGGGTCTCGGCCTTCTTGGTTCCCGACCGGGACCGTCACAACCATTTGGTGTTGAGCTTGGCCCATGCCACCCCCACGTGCCGGGTCCACTACATGCGGGTGCGCGACCCGCTGCCGGCGCCCGGCGATATCCCCGCCATGGCCGCATACTGGAAGCAGCACTACAACACGCCCTTGGGCAAAGGCACGCCCGCCGAGTTTATCGCCAAGTTCGAGGACCACGTCATTCGGACCGGCGCAGGCGTCCCAGTCCGCCGCCGCTATCTGGTCGATGGCGGTCAGCTCGCGGACCGTGAAGGTGTCGGAACCATCCGGCATGGCAATAAAGATGAGGCGCGCCGGGCCGCGAGGCAAAGGCCACCGGATTGGAGAGGAGCCTAGCCTATTGGAAACAATCTCGTGATCTCAGTCCAGCAATATATTCGAATACGCGAATAATAAAAAATAACTCCTCCTTATTTGTTGCAGCAATCCCTCGTTATTGATAACGTTTCGCGAAACGCGCGCCCCGACCGGGAGGTCCATGGCGATCCGCTAAAGGGGCTGGATTTCGCTGATTCCGGGGTTTCTAGAGGGACTGGTCATGGGCAAGCGCATCGTCCTTTGTTCCGACGGCACCGGCAACAAGGGTCGCGCGGGCCACGGCACCAATGTCTGGAGGATCTACAAGGCCGTCGACCGCCACCGGGTCAACGAACCGCAGATCGTCTTCTATGACGACGGGGTGGGGACCGGAAGGCAAAGGTCCTTTCGGACGATCATAGGCCTCGCCTTCGGGTTGGGGTTCACGCGCAATGTGAGGGACCTCTACACGTTCCTCGCCAAGACCTATGAGCCGGGAGACGAGATCTTCCTGTTCGGATTCAGCCGTGGCGCCTACACGGTGCGTGCATTTTCGGGACTACTCTACCGATGCGGCCTGGTGGATCGGAGCAAATTGGCCACCGAGAGAGAACTGCCCGACCGAACAAGAGATGCGGTCAAAGCGTATAAAGTAAGGAAATCACATCCAGAGATAACGAATGCTTTCAAGAAAAAATATGGCGTCGAAATAGAAAACGAAGACGGAAGTAAAACGCAAGATGTTCCAATAAAATTCATCGGCGTCTGGGATACGGTTTCCGCGCTCGGTCTTCCCTTCGATATCTGGCTTAAGACGCTCGTGGGCAAGTTCTTTGCCTTCAGCTTCCATGACAACAAGATCGCACCGACCGCAGAGAAAGGCTGTCACGCGCTGGCCCTCGACGAGGAACGAAAGACCTTCCATCCCGAGATGTGGGACGCCGAAGACGGCAAGGTGGAGCAAGTGTGGTTCGCCGGCGTCCATTCCAACGTGGGCGGCGGGTATCCCCGGGAAGGCATGTCCTGCGTCGCCCTGGACTGGATGATGGAGAAGGCGGTTGCTGCCGGCCTCAAGTTCTATTCGCAGAACCAAGACGAGGCCCGCAACAATGCCAATGTGCACGGTCGGCTGTACGATTCCAGGGCCCGCCTGGCAACCTACTACCGGTACGCGCCGCGTGACGTGGCGGGACTCTGCGCCGACCGCGGTTTCGATACGGCCCATATCCACGACAGCGTGTTCGAGCGCATCGACCGGGCCACAGGCAAGTATTTCCCGGGCGTGCTTCCCTGTGATCCCAAGGTCGACATCCGAGTCGACTCGACGCGAAAACCGCCCTCCAACCTGAAGGCGCGGATGGCGAAAATCGACGCCTACCAGCGTAGCGCGCGTCCCGTCCTCGACAATGCCACCACTTACGTAAAGGCGCGCAAGGCCCTGCACGGCGCCTTCGTCGGTGTCTCGATCATTTACGTCGCCGCGATGGTTTTCACTTCGATTTATTCCGATCCTGCTGAGGAGTCCGCCGTGACGTCCAAGGCGCGGCAGGGCTTGGAAGTGGCCAGCGGTCTCGATCTCGCCGACTTCGTCGTCAGGCCCGTGGTCGTTCTTTTCACCGAATGGCCGCTCGGCGGGGTGGCCTTGGGCGCGGTCCTCCTCGCCATGCTCGGGCTGCGATGGTACCTGCGCGATCGGACCGCAGCCATCCACGACGAGGCGTGCGGATACCTGAGGTTGTGACGGCGACGCGGATCGAAACGGGCCGCAAGCCCCGTGCAGACACGATCATCGGTCCGGGTGGCTGTCGATGCCTTCCGGAAAACGGCGGTCCCGGCCCAGCGCCATCCGGACCGGGCGCCGCGAAGACGAGGGAAGAAAAAGGAGAATAGCCATGGCGAGGACGCCCGTATTGTCCCTGCTCGTTTGCGGCGCCATGGCGCTTGCCGGCTGCAGTGAAAGGGAATTCTCGATTTTCGGGTTCGACAAAGGCGTCAACATCGCCGGTGCCAATGAGATGTTCGAACAAGACATCGAGGAGTTCGACGACGTGCGATTTGCCGAAATCCTCGATCCGTCGGGCAAGCGTTTCCAACCGGACATCTTCGCCCATATCTATTCCGGGGCCACGGTGGCGAAGGTCGGCACCGCGCGACAGGCGTTTCGATCCGCAGAAACGGCAGTGTTCGCAGCCGAGAAGCGGCGAAACGACTTGCGAGACAGGCTGACCGAGGCACAGAAGGACCCCGAGATCGCGCGGTTGCGGGCCACGGTGGACGAACTGCGGCAACGCACCAGTACATTCCGCGCGCAAGCCGATTCCATTCGATTGATCGCCGAGAAAGCCAGAATCGACGCGAGTCTCGCCACGGCCGCTCGCGCTCTCGCCGAAGCAAAATCGAAAGCCCCCGACCTGAGCGCTGCCAGCAAGAAGCTCCTGACGGATGCTTTGGACAAACAGAAGGAAGCTGAGACCGCCTCGAAAGAACGCGCGAAGATCGAGCAGGAACGAGCCGATAAGGCCAAGGCCGCGGTGACGGAACTCGAAACCGAAATCGTGACGGCCGAAGTGGCCTTGAGGACCGCCGAAGCCAAGACCGTGGCGGGGATCCGTTCGCAACTCGCAACGGCGAACAACGAGCTCACGTCGAAGAACGCGGAGAAAAAAGCGAGGGAGGAAACCCTGGGTCTCCTTTTGAAGCAAATGGAGGACGACCGATCCGATGTCCGGACGGACACAAACATGCGGATGTCACCGGTTACCCCGGAAACAGCGAGACAAGCCTGGCAGAAGGCGCAGACGGCCGCTTCGGAAACCAGGGAAAAGCTCAACGCTTTGAGGAAAGAACTCGCTGCAGCCAAAGAGGCGCCCGAATTGTCCGGGGCGCGGGTCATTGCAATCAGTCGCCGGGAGCGCGCGGCGGCGCTCCGCCGAAAAGCCGACGATCTGCAGGCGTGGGCCGAAGAACTGGAGATTGCCCGCAATTTGGCCAAAACGGAACGCGCCCACGCCGAGGCGCATTTGATCGACGTCCGCCGCCAGCAAGGTGGACATACAGGGCCCCAAGACCCCGCGCAGAGGGAAACCACACCCCAAAAAACCGATCCGCAACCGACCCCGCCGCCGAAACCCCAGCCGCAGGATGCAGGAGCGCACGCAGCCGCGCCACGCGAGGCCATGCAACAAGAAATCGCGCAACAAGAAGCCGCGCGTTTGAGAGCCGCGCAGCAAGAATTCGAAACAATGGACATGGCGGCAAACGCCGCGAAGGAGCGGGCCGCGAACGCGAGACGAATTGCCAATGCAGCCGTCGTCAAGGCAACGAATATGGAGACTGTGGCCAAGACGGCGCAAGAGACCTTCGAGACGGCCGAGGCGAAAGCGTTGGCTGGGTATCGTTCGCAAATCAGAGCCGCCGAACAGGAACAGGCGACAAACGAGGCCGAAAGCAAAAGAATTCGCGAGCTCTTGGAAGACGCAATGAGGGCCAATGCGGACGACGAATCCCGACGCCTGGACCGGGAATTCGAACAGGCCCTCGCCGTCGCCAACACTTACGGCGACGCCAAAAGCCATCGCAACCGAATTCAAAATCGCTTGCTTTTCGCCTCGCAGCAGCGCTGCAACTACTACAAGGGCTATCTCAGACGGGTCGATTCCTACGTCGGCTTCGGCTTTGGCTCGTTAACGACCATCCTCGGCGGCGCCAGCGCCATCGTCACCGGTGCCACCGCGGCGCGGGTCCTGGGCGGCACCGCCGGCATCACCGCCGGTCTCGACGCCACGTTCGACCAGGAATTCTTCCGGGATCTGGCCATCCACGTGATCACCCCGGGCATCGACCTGCGCCGGAAGAGACTGTTGGATGAAATCCTCGCCAAGCAGGGAAGGAGTATCGAAGCCTACAACGTGGAGGCCGCTATTCATGACGCCCTGGACTACCACAATCAGTGCGCGTTGGGCGCCGGACTGGAAGAGGCCCGCGACCTGATCAGGGAAACCGACAATATCGGGTTGAAGACCGCCCTCGACACCATCCAGCAGGTCGAGAAACTGCGGCGCTCCACCCAGCGGCTGGGCAGCGAAACCGAGGCCGCGATCATCGACACGGAGCTTCCCCTGACGGTCTTCACCAAGGTCAAGGGAGACATCGGACGACGCAACGGCGAGCTGGATGCAAGCCTCAAGGCCCTGCAGAAGTTCGTCGACTACCGGGAGGGCATCGAGGATGGCCTTACCGACGCCGTGCAAGGGCTTCAGCAGGCCTTCAAGACCGCCGACGACGCGTTGAACGACGCCGAGCGGACGGAAGCCGCGAATGTGACAACGGCATATCTCGATGCCAAGGGAAAAGGGAACGCCGGCGAGACCCGGGTGCAAGCCTTGGTGGCGCGCAGTCTCAACGAGAAATATCGCGTTCTCGCAGACGACTTTGACGCCGCCGCCAACGGCATCGCCCTTTCCTTGGAGGGGATCGAGCAGGAGGTCCGTCAAGCCTTGATAGCGGACGTCAGGGCATTCGATACGCCCGCCCAACTGCAAGACTTCGGGAACGCATTCGGCATCACGTTCACGAATGAAGCCGAGTTCGACTTCAAGGCGGCGGAGTACATCCGGATTGTCGACTTGCCGACATTGGAGAAGATCAAGGGTACGGTGGTCCGGATCAAGGGCGCCGGAGGAGGCTGAGCCGCTCGACCCCGGTGGAGCCGGAGCCGATGTCGGACCAATTTCCGCCAGGGAGCAGGGGCCATCGGCGCATGGGATCGCGGTGTGCCCGGTTTTGGGGCACCGCGATCTCCCTGACGGGTCCTTTCGGAAAACACGGATACGGCTTCCGCTTGATTGATTCTTGAAAGCGTGATTCGGTGCCTGAGCCACAAGATATGGGGGTTTGGGTGATGGGCACTGCGCTGATGTTGGAGCCGCACGCGGAAGCGTCGGCGGTTTTCGAGGCGTATCGGGGGGAGCGGGACGCGGTTCGCCGCTCGCATCTGCAGGTGATCTGGCTTTTGCTGGCGGGGGAGACGCCGGCGACGGTGTCGCGGGTGAGCGGCTTCGGCGCCCGCTGGATTGCCAAGCTGGTTGGGCGTTGGAACGCCGAGGGCTTTGATGGCCTGGGCGACCGCCGTCGGGACAACTGCGGGGCGGCACCGCTGTTGGACACGGCGGGCCTGGCGGCGTCGGCGGCCGCGCCCTTGGGCAAAGGCACGCCCGCCGAGTTTATCGCCGAGCTCGAGTATCACGTCATTCGGAGCGGCAGCGCCTAACCGCCGCCCGGCAAGGATCAGCGGATCTCGAAGATGCCGTCCACCTCCACCGCTACGCCCAGGGGTAGGGACGGCGCGCCGACGGCGAAGCGCGTGTGCTGGCCGGCGGCGCCGAACACCTCGGCCATGAGGTCGGAGGCGCCGTTGACCACCTTGGGGTGGTCGGTGAAGTCGGGCATGCAGTTGACGAAGCCGCCCAGCTTGACCACCCGCTTGACCCGGTCCAGGTCGCCGCCGCAGGCCGCGCGGGCCTGGGCCAGCAGGTTGAGGCCGCACAGGCGCGCCGCCTGGTAGCCGTCGTCCACCGCGAGCTCGGCCCCGAGGCGCCCCAGGTATTTGAGCTCGCCCTGCCACAGGGTGATCTGGCCGGCGACGAACACCAGGGGCCCGGCGGTCACGAAGGGCACGTAGGACCCGGCCGGCGGCGCCGCCTCCGGCAGCACGATGCCCAGCTCCTCCAGTCGGCGGTCGATGGCTCCGGCCATGCGGGACTCCTTTCCGGTCGGCGGTCAGTTGGGTTGGGCGGCCATGGCGTCCAGCAGGGCCTTCTCCATGACGGCGAAATCGGCCTTGTAGCCGGTGTACAGCTCGAACTGGTGCAGGGCCTGGTGGATCTGCATGCGCACCCCGGGCACGGTGCGGCAGCGGGCGTCGCGGGCCTCGCGCAGCAGCCGCGTCTCCAGGGGCAGGGGCACCACGTCGAACACCACGCGGCCGGCCTCGAGGGCCGACGGCGGCACGATGGACTCGCCGGGCGCGTGGAAGCCGGCCGGCGTCGCATGGACCAGGATCTCGCACGGGTCCAGGGTCGCCAGCGCGTCGAGGCCGCCGCCGAACGCGGCGCCCAAATCCTCCGCCATGGCCCGTCCGGCCTCCGCCGTGCGGTTGTAGACGGTGACTTGGCAGCCCTCGCGCAGCAGGCCGTAGGTCACCGCCCGGGCGGTGCCGCCGGCGCCGATCACCGCGGCGCGGTGGCCGGCCAGGGCGGTCTCCTCCGCCAGCGCCCGGACGGCGCCGATCCAGTCGGTGTTGTAGCCGGCGAGCCGGCCGCCGTCATTGACCACCGTGTTCACCGAGCCGATGGCCCGCGCCACGTCGTCCACGTGGTCCAGGTGGTCCATGATGGCGATCTTGTGGGGCATGGACACGCCGAGGCCGCGGATGCCCAGGCAGCGGACCGCGTCCACCACCCGCGCCGTATCCTCACCGGCGAAGGCCACGTAGGTGTAGTCGATGCCCAGCGCCCGATAGGCGGCGTTGTGCATGGCGACGCCGAAGGGGCCGGGACGGCCGGCGATGGAGCCGCACAGGATGGGGTGGGACCCCGGCATGACAGGCGTCCTCCTTCGCTCGTCCATGGCCCCGCGCCGGCGCCAATAATGCCGGCGGTCGAAAACGCTCGCAAGGCGGGCTCCACCATATCGTGAGAGAGGGAGGGTGCGGGAGCGATTAAACGCGGTGGTCGCGGGGGACGCGCAGAGAACGCGGAGGAATGGGATGCGCCGCGGAGCGGCGCGGGAGTTCTTCTCGGCGTCCATCGCGGATCCCCCGCGACCTCCGCGTTTCGTGATCCCGAGGGCCTAGAGCTGGCCGCGCCAGGTGCTTTGGAACGACTCGGCGTCGCGGGGGCTCTCGAAGGCGACGACCAGGGCGCCGTTGCATGGATGGCGCGCCCAGCGGACGCGGCGGGCGAACGCCTGCTCCGACAGCCAGCCCTCCAAGGCCGGGACCGGGTCGTAGGCGAACCAGTGTACGTCCTCCCAGTCGGCGTAGGACCCGTCATCGTAGAAGTCGGCGAACCGGCGGTAGTTGTCGGGCAGCCAGGCATAGCTGCCCTGGGCCGCCCGGACGCCCTCGTGCACCGCCTCGTGGAAGTGCAGGACCAGGGCCTCGAGCTTGTCGCGGACCGCCGCCGGCAGGGTGTCCAGGTCGCCCGAATCCTTGAGCTGGGCCATGGTCAGGTACTCGACGTCGCCCACGTAGATCTGCTTGAAGCACAGGTAGGCGCACTGGTTGCGGAAGTTCATGAAGGCGCCGACGCTCACGTCCTCGTCGTTGTGCTCGCGCGCCTGGATGACGAAGGGCCGCAGGTGCTCGACCAGCAGCGTGCCCCAGTCGCAGTCGTCGGTGATGACGAACTGGGGCACATCCACCTCGCCGAGCGGGATCTCGATGGCGTAGTCCGCCACCTCCGTATCGACGCCCAGGTCGTCGAGCATGTAGGCGTGCCGCGTCAGCACGTTGAGGAAAGTGTCGGACACGCTGCCCCCGTTGGACCCACCCCATCCACAATTGGCTTGATGGCCCCGGCGAGTCAAGCCGGGCCCGGCCCGGGCCGCCGAGACCTTGGCGGTGGCCGGGAATGCGGGCTATGGTGGCGCCGCCACGGACGAGGGGGAGGACAGGCCATGAAGGCGTGGGAGGTGCACGAGGGGTTCGGGCTCGACAACCTGGTGCTCGGCGAGCGGCCCGAGCCGGTGCCGGGGCCGGGTCAGGTGCTGCTGGCCATGCGCGCCGCCTCCCTCAACTATCGCGATTCCGTGGTCGTCGGCGGCGGCTACGGCAAGTCGGTCACGCCGCCGCTGATCCCGGTGTCCGACGGCGTCGGCGAGGTGGTGGCGACCGGGCCCGACGCCGACCGGCTGGAGGTGGGCGAGCGGGTCTGCCCCATGTTCTTCCCCGAATGGTACGACGGCGATCCGGCGCCGGAGACCTTCGAGGCCAACCTGGGCGCATCCCGCGACGGCGTGCTGGCCGAGTACGTGTGCATGGACCAGCGCTCGGTGGCGCGGGTGCCCGACCACCTGAGCGACGAGGAGGCGGCCTGTCTGCCCTGCGCGGCGCTGACCGCGTGGAGCGCCCTGATCACCCAGAGCGACACCGGGCCCGGCGACACGGTGCTGGTCCAGGGCACCGGCGGCGTCGCCCTGTTCGCCGTGCAGTTCGCCAAGGCCCTGGGGGCGCGGGTGATCATCACGTCGTCCAGCGACGACAAGCTGGCCAGCGCCCGCGACCTGGGCGCCGACGAGACCATCAACTACAAGACCGACCCGGACTGGGACAAGGCCGCCCGCGACCTGACCGAGGGCCGGGGCTGCGACCACGTGATCGAGCTGGGCGGCGCCGAAACCCTGAAGCGGTCGGTGCGCGCCGTGCGCGCCGGCGGCCAGATCAGCCTCATCGGCGTCCTGTCGGGTCCGGTGGCCGAGCTCACCCTGCCCCTGATCGTCATGCGCAACGTGCGCATCCAGGGGATCACCGTCGGCTCGCGGGCCGGTTTCGAGGCCATGTGCGAGACCATGGAGCGCCGTGGCCTGAGGCCGGTCATCGACCAGGTGTTCCCCTTCGCCGAGGCCCGCGCCGCCTTCGAGCATCTGCTGTCCGGCGCCCACTTCGGCAAGGTCTGCATCCGCTACCGGGGTACGGACACCTAGGCGGGCCAAGGACGTGGACACACCGGCCAACGAGAGGACCGGCGGCGCTTTGCCGAGCGTCGACCGGCTGCGCGAGGTCTGCTGGGAGCTGGGCACCCGGTTCCCGTCGCCGTTCACCAACGACCACGTGGTGTTCTCGGTGGTGCATCCGCGTTTGGGGTACCTGCACTGGCACATGCGCGACGCGTCCGTCGAGCGCCTGAAGGCCGAGCGGGGCGACGCCTTCCACGGGGCGGTGCCGGTGGTGCGGGTCTACGACGTCACCGACATCCTGTTCGACGGCTTCAACGCGCATGCGTTCCTCGACCTGGACGCGGGCGCCCTGTCGGGCAAGCACTACCTGCCCATCCACGACCTGGAACGGGTTCTGCTGGCGGAGGCCGGCTTCCGGCTCCGCGACGGCGGGTTCCACGCCCTGGCCCGGTCGTCGCCGGTGGCCTTCGACCGCGACCGGCCGTCGGGGCGGTTCAGCCTCGAGGGCCTGTACGTCGGAAGGGACTTCCAGCGCCTGTTCCCGGTGGAGAACGTGCTCGACGCCCCGGTCTACGAGCGCCTCAACCTCGAGGTGGAGGCACCGCACCGGGAGGGCCCCCTGTCCCTGGCCCTGGTCCATGCCGGGCTCGATCCGGTGGCCGAGCTGGGCGGCCGGGTGCGGCCCCTGGTCGACCGGCTGGAGGAGAAGCTGGCCCCCTTCGGCGTGCGGGCGCGGCGCTTCGGTCCGGCGGACGGCCAGCCGGGCCTCGATCCCGCGATGCCCCTCGGCGACCGGGTGGAGCGCCTGGGCGACGTCCTGTTCAAGGAGATCGCCGACAGCCATCGGACGGCGCCCATCGACCTGGTCCATTGCCACGACTGGCATTCGGTGCCGGCCGGCGTGCGGGCGGCCACGGAGCTGGAGCTGCCCCTGGTGCTCACCGTGCACTCGACCGAGCACGAACGCTCCCGCGGCACCGGCTACGAGCACGAGGCCGACGCCGCCAGACGCTGGGAGGGCGCCGGCCTGGAGGCCGCCAGGCTGGTGGTGGCACCCCATTCATCGACCCGCCATCAACTCATGGCGCTTTACGGGGCGCCGTCGGAGAAGGTGCTGCTCATCCCCGACGTGTTCGAGGACCCGCAGGTGGACCTGCCCGATCCCGGCCAGCGCAAGCGCGACCTGGGGCTCGACCCCGACAGGCCGTTGGTGCTGTTTTCAGGCGAGGTCTCGCACGCCGCCGGGGCCGACCTGCTCATGGACGCCGTCGTCACCGTGTGCAAGGAGGACGCTGCGGTGCAGTTCGTCCTGGTCGGGGAGGGGCCGCTGAAGGCCGAGCTGGAGGGCCGCGCCTGGCAAGCCGGCATCGGCCACCGCTGCCGCTTCGTCGGCGGGCTGTCGGCCGACGCCTTCGAAGGCATCCTCATGGCCTGCGACTTCGTGGTCATCCCGGCCCGCACCTGGCAGGACGAGGGCCTGGCCCAGATGGCCAAGGCGTATGGCAAGCCGGTGCTGACCACGCATCAGTCCCACATCCACTGTATCGCCCACGGCCAGAACGGGCTGGTCACCTACGACAACCCGGGCTCCATCATCTGGGGCATCCGCGAGTTGATGGCCAATCCGCTCACCGGCAACATGCTGCGCCTGCTGGCCAGGCAGAAGGCCGGCCATACCCAGTCCGTCGAAAGCATCGCCGCCGAGCACTACGCGGCCTACGAGCGGCTGCTGCTGGACGCGATGGGAGGCGCCGTTGGCTAAAGGCTACCTGGCGTTCGTCCTGCACGCGCACCTGCCGTTCGTGCGCCACCCGGAGTACGAGTCCTTCCTCGAGGAGCGCTGGTTCTTCGAGGCGGTGACCGAGACCTACATCCCGTTCATCAAGGCCTGCGAGCGGGCGGTCGCCGACGGCGTGCCCTTCCGCATCACCCTTTCCGTCTCGCCGCCCCTGCTGGCCATGCTGGAGGACCCCCTTCTGCAGGAGCGCTACCGCGCGCACCTGGCCAGCTTGGTCACCCTCGCCGAGCGCGAGCAGGAGCGCAACCGGAACGACGGCCACCTGCGGTGGCTGGCCGGCGTCTATCACGGCCTGTTCCGGGAGGCCGAGGACGTCTTCGAGGGGTGCGGCGGCCGTCTCGCGCTGCCCTTCAGGCGCCTGCACGAGGCGGGCGTGGTCGAGCTCATGACCTGCACCGCCACCCACGGCATCCTGCCCCTGCTCAACGCCCAGCCGGAGACCGTCGGCGCCCAGGTGGTGACGGGGCTGGACTACTTCGAGAGCGTCTTCGGCTTCCGCTCGCGTGGCCTGTGGCTGCCGGAATGCGGCTGGTTCCCCGGCCTGGACACGGTGCTGCGCGACCACGGAGTGCGTTACTTCTTCCTGGAGTCCCACGGCATCGACCATGCCAGCGTGACCCCGTTCCACGGCGTCTACGCGCCGCTCTACACGCCGGCCGGCGTCGCCGCCTTCGGCCGCGACCGGGAGAGCACGAAGGAAGTATGGTCGGCCGAGGAGGGCTTCCCCGGCGACCCCGACTACCGGGAGTTCTACCGGGACATCGGCCACGACCTGGACTTCGCCTACATCTCCTCGGTGATGGGCGGCGACGTGCGCGCCGACACCGGCATCAAGTACTACCGCATCACCGGACCGACACCGGCCAAGCAGCCCTACAACCCGGAGGTGGCCCGCGACAAGGCGGCGCTCCACGCCGGCGTCTTCCTGGACAAGCGGGTGGCCCATGCCGAGTACCTGCATTCGGTGATGGAGACGCCGCCGGTCATCGTGGCGCCCTTCGACGCCGAGTTGTTCGGCCACTGGTGGTTCGAGGGACCGCAGTGGCTGGACTTCGTCATCCGCAAGGCGGCCTACGACCAGCAGGCCGTCGAGCTGGTGACCCCGAGCCAGTACCTGGACCGCCATCCGGTCCACCAGGTGAGCGTCCCCGGCACCTCCACCTGGGGCCACGCCGGCTACTTCGAGACCTGGCTCAACGGGCGCAACGACTGGATCTACGACCACCTGATCGAGTGCGGCAAACGCATGGTGGCCCTGGCCGGCCGCCACGCCGGCGGGCAGGTGGCGGCGACCAGGCGCCGGGCCCTCAATCAGTGCGTCCGCGAGCTGCTGCTGGCCCAGAGCTCCGACTGGCCGTTCATCATCAGCAACGCGACGTCGGAGGAGTATGCGTCGCGGCGGGTCCGCGACCACGTGAGCCGCTTCCACGCCCTGGCCGACGCCATCGAGGCCGACGCCATCGACGACGAGGTGCTGACCGTCCTGGAGCACATCGACAACATCTTCCCCGATGCCGACTACCGGTGCTTTTTGGGAGCTGACGCCGAGCCAGGCGGCTGAGGAGCCGCGCGGGGCTGGACCTCGGCCGTCCAGCGTGTCGATGGTGTTCCGGCCAATCAGGCAGATGCACGTACTTGACAAACACCTGCCATATAGCGATATAAGAAGCGGTTTTGACGGAATTTCGTTAAAGTACGATTTAAATGCTTCGGAAGCTCACTCTGGAGAACTTCTTTTCCGTCCGGGATGCCCAGGCGCTCGACCTAAGAATTGCGAAGAATGCCACCGACCCGGACGGGAGGTTCGCCAAACCGGTCGTCGGTTCCGAGGGCCGCTTTCCGAAGGTTGTCGTCCTTTTCGGCGCCAACGCCTCCGGAAAAACCAACATCCTGCGGGCATTGGCATTTCTTCAGAATTTCGCCGCACACTCTGCCGATAGTCCCCGCGACAGCCTGATCCCGTTCCTGCACTTCGACGCCGACGAATGCCTGGATGCGCCGACGCACCTTTCTGTGGAGTTCGACGCTGAGTTGTTCCCGGATACGGGGAGGCAGGTCTTTCAGTATGAGCTTGAGTTGGCCCCGGATTTCATGAGGGTGAACCGGGAGGCCCTCTATTTCAGTCCTCGCGGCCGAAAAAGGCGGTTGTTTGTTCGCACAAACAACGAAATCGATGCGGGAAGCGATTTCAATCTCAAGAAGAACGACCCTATTCGGCAAAAAATCCGTTCCAACGCCAGCGCCATCTCAATGCTGGCGAAATTCAATCATCCGTTTTCAGTGGCCGTCTACGAGGGCGTGAAAAGTGTCGGGTCCAACGTCACGATTAGCGGCAAACATCCGATCTCATCGGAATGGGCAACAAATTACTATCGGCAAGTGGACGAATGTTTTCGTGACTTCAATAAGGACGTTCAAAAATTCGATTTCGGAATCGAGTCTGTTCAAATGGAAACGAAAGGAAACGGAATTGAGGCAAGGTTCACCCATAGCGGTCTCGACAACTCCGTTTCCCTGGTTTTCGAATCGCAGGGAACAGTGAATTTGTTCAGACTGTACCCTCTCATTTGGTACGCATTGAGGTCGGGGAGTGTCGTCGTTCTTGACGAACTCGACAACGACATTCATCCGTTGTTTCTCCCGGAGATCGTCCGGCTTTTCCAGGATCCTGACTCGAATCCTTTCGACGCACAGCTCGTAATGAGCTGTCACAACGCGACGATGCTCGAATCATTGTGCAAAGAAGAAGTTTACTTCACGGAAAAAGACCCGCTGGGAAGAACGCGGGTCTACGGGCTGAAAGAAATTCGGCACGTGCGCAGGGACGCCAACCTGTACGCCAAGTATCTCTCAGGAGCTTTTGGCGCCACGCCGCGGGTGGCGTAACTCCGTGGCCCAAAGGCGACCATGGATCAAACAGAAGCGTCTGATCTTCCTCGCCGGCGAAGGAAAGAGCGAACGAGGGTACGGTCGCTGGCTCAACAAGCTGGCCTTTGAACGCAACCTGCCGATCGCCTTTACCGTCGATGCTTTGCGTGGCGGCGACCCGTTGGACTTGGTCGAGCAAGCGGTTGCGAGAATTCGAAGCATGCGGGGCCGAAGGGGGCCCTTTGCGGTGCGCGGGTTGTTGCTGGATGCCGACCTTCGGGGTAGAGCCCTCAATCGGGATGCGCAAGCGCTTCGCGTCGCGGACCAACTGAACCTCCGCTTGATCTGGCAGGACCCAATTCACGAGGCGTTCCTCCTCCGTCACTTCGAGGGTTTTCAGTCTCATTGCCCGCCGAACGAACGAGAAGCTACCACGCTCCTTAAAGGCATGTGGCCCACTTATCGCAAAGGCATGGACGGCACCGAATACGGCCGCGTGTTGACCCAGGCCCACTTGGCACGAGCCCGGATGGCGGAGCCCGATCTGGACCAGTTTTTGAAAGCCGCAGGTTGGCAATAACAGGCAATCAGACGGTTTCATCTCGTCGTCCAGTCGAAAGCGTCAATCGGCTGCGGACTGATCGCGTCCGCCCGGTTCAACGACATCTACCCCGAAGACATGATCTTTCTCGGCACCCACGAAGCGGCGGGGGTCGAGGGGGGACTCGCGGCCTACACCCTGCCCGGGTTTCCGTCGGCCGGTGACCGCCGGGTCGCCGAATAGGACTTCCGCGCGCCGCGCGCGGCGGACCGGGTCACCCGCCCGTCCGCCGGCTACGCCTCCGCCAGGACGATCCCCAGGTCCAGCAGCTTGCGGCGCAGGCCGTCCGGTGTATTCAAGGTATGGACATAGGTGCCGTCGTCGCGGCGGTAGCCGATCAGGCCGCCGTCGGTCAAGGGGGCGACGATCACCGCATCGCGGGCCGCGTTCGACCGGTGCTCGGTGATGCGGACGTTGGGCCCGACCAGGCCCTCAGGCGGTGTCTCGGTGTCACCGGACGCGAGCCGGAAACGGCCGTGGCAGTCGGGGATCGGCTGCCACGTCCACTCGGCAAACAGCCTGTCGAACGTCGGATCGCTGGCATGATCAGCGGCCATTGTCGCGCCCCCCGCCAACCAAACCGGTATCGGCGCCCATGCGGCACCTTCTGCCCGGCGCACCACGGTCTGTTGGCGCCCGGCGGATCGTGCTAGGCTGCCTCCCGGCCCGCAACCGTCTGACAAACAACCGCGATCCGGCGGCGTCACAAGCCGGGGCGGGGGTGGGCATCGGATCGACCCGCAGGGAGGGCGGAAGGCATGAACCTGGAAAAGGTCGTCTTCGGGTTTTTCATCGTACTCGCGCTCACCCTGAACTTCGGGTTCGTCGTCGGCGACGTGGACGACCCGGCACACCACAACGTCATCGAATTCTTCATCGTCCTCGTCGTCAACATCATCGCCACCGGGCTGAAGCTGGGCGACCGCTCGCAGATCGGCGCCATCCTGCTGTCCACCAGCCTGGTGGCGCTGCTGCAGCTCCTGGCCGCGGCCCTGATCTGGACCTTCGCCGTGCACGTGGCGGACTCCGGCATGACCCCGCAGGTCATGGCCGCCATCGTGTCCCTGTCGGCCGGCGCGGTGCTGGCCAACGTCATCTCGGTGACCATCATGGTGGCCGAGACCCTGATGCTGCGCCGGTGATCCCGATGGCGGGGGCCGCCGACGTACAAGCGACGGACGCGGGGCGCGTCACCTTCCTGATCCTCAGGGCCATGCGCCGGCCCATCCTGGTCCTGGTCGCCGTCTACGCCACCTCCATGGCCGGATGGGTGCTGATCCCGGGCGCCGAGGGCGCGCCGCCCATGAGCCTGTTCCATGCCTTCTACTTTCTCACCTACACGGCGACGACCACCGGCTTCGGCGAGATCCCTTATGAGTTCAGCGACCTCCAGCGCATGTGGAGCATGGCCTCGCTGTACGCCGGCGTGGTCGCCTGGCTGTATGCGGTGGGCTCCATCATCAAGCTGATCCAGAACCCCCATTTCGCGCAAGCCCTGGCCGAGCGCCGGTTCGCCAAGCGGGTGGCGCGGATGCGCGAGCCCTTCGTCATCGTCTGCGGCTTCGGCAACACCGGCAGCCTGCTCACCCGGGGCTTGAGCGACGCCGGCATCACCGCGGTCATCCTCGACAGCGAGCCCGACCGGGTGAACGCGTTGTCCCTGCGGGACTACCGGGTCACCATGTACGCCCTCAGGGCCGACGCGCGGGTGCCCGAGCACCTGATCCAGGCGGGGCTGCTGCGCCCCAACTGCCGGGCCGTGGTGGCCATGACCGCCGACGAGGAGGTCAACTACACCATCGCCGTGGCGGCGCGGCTGCTCAATCCGCGGGCGCGGGTGATCACGCGGTCCACGTCGGCCCTGCACGAGGAGCTTCTGGTGGCCGTCGGCGGCGACGTCACCATCGTCGACCCCTTCCGCACCTTCGCCCGCTATCTCAGCGCCACCATCCATACGCCGGCCATTCACGCGCTGAACCACTGGCTGATCGGGGCGACGCCGGAAGGCCTCGCCGACCCGCCGCATCTGCCGGCGGGGACGTGGATCCTGTGCGGCCACGGCCGCATGGGCGGCTACATCCACGAGGCGCTGGACGCGCTGAACGTCCCGGTGGTGGTCATCGACCCCCGCAGCACCCCGGAGGAGGTACCCGGGGGCGCCGTGCTCACCGGCCGCGCCAACCGGGAGACCCTGCTCAAGGCGGGGATCGACTTCGCCGCCGGCATCGTCGCCGGCACCAACGACGACGCCGAGAACCTGAACATCCTGCTCACCGCCAAGGCGCTGAATCCCGACATCTTCCTCCTGGTGCGCCAGAACCAGCACCGCAACGAGGTCCTGTTCAATGCCGCCCAGGGCGACCTGATCATGCAGCCGAGCCTGGTCACGGCGCGGCGCATCCTGTTCCTGCTGACGGCGCCGCTGCTGCGCACCTTCTTCGAGGAGCTGCGCGAGCGCGGCCTGGCCGGCGACACCCAGTTCCTGGCCAACACGCTGCGCGAGCTGCGCGCCCGGGTGGGCGAGGGCCGGCCGCGCCTGTGGACGGCGGACATCGACGAACAGGACGCCCCGGCCGTGGTCGAGCTGGCCCGGGCCGGCACCGGCGTCAGCGTCGGCGAGCTCCTGGCCGACGCCTCGGGCCGCGAGGACCGGCTGCCCTGCGTGCCCCTGGTGCTCCGCTCCGGCGACGCCATCACCGTGATGCCGGACCTGGACCACGAGGTGGCGGTGGGCGATCAGATCCTGTTCTGCGGCCGCACCCGCGCCAAGCTGATGCTGCAGGCGACGCTCAACAACGCCTACACGCTGCGCTACCTGGTCACCGGCGTCGACGAGCCGCGCAGCGTCGCGCTCCGCATCCTGCGCGGTCGCCGCCCCCCGCCCGTCCCCGCGGCGGGGGAGTGAGGAGTGTCAACGCGGGGTCCGGGTCTGCGGGCGAGGGCCTATTGAACGCAGGGGTCGCAGTGCGGTCGCGGAGGACGCTGAGGAAAGGGAATGCGCCGCGAAACGGCGCGGAAGCCTCCTCCGCGTCCTCTGCGCCACCTCGGCGACCCCTGCGTTTGATGAACCCGAGACAGCAAGAAGCAACGTTCGGGTTTCCTGGCCGGCTGCGGGCGGTTTGAAGCGGACTTCAGGCGATAAAAATGGGCGCGTCCCGGTCGAGTGGTTGGCCGGGAACGCGCCCCAAGTGCCCCAGGGAGAGACCGTGGGCGCTGCGTCCGATCACGAACAGCCGCTGGTGGCGCCGCAGGTCACGCACTTCAGGCACGTGCCGTTGCGCACCAGGGTGAAATTGCCGCACTCCTCGCAGGAATCCCCTTCGTAGCCCTTCATCCGCGCCTCGCGCACCTGGTCCAGGTGCTGGTCCGCGGAGTCCATGACGTCGGCCTCGATGGACACCGTCTCGGTGATCTCGGTCACCTCCACGGCCGCCTGCAGGCCGTCGCCGCGCGCCGACTCGGTGCCGGTGCTGCGCTGCTCGGCGCCGCCCTTGACGACCAGGAACTTGCCGCGCACGTAGCCCTGGCTGGCCAGGCGCTCGACCACGTCCATGGCGCCCATGTCCGAGGCCGCCGGCAGATCGCCCTCGTCGTTGCCGCGGCCCAGGCTGTCGGGGGCCAGGTCGTGGGGCTCCACGTGGGCCAGGTCGTTGCGGCCGAGATAGGACACCGCCAGCTCGCGGAAGATGTAGTCGAGGATGGAGGTGGCCATCTTGATGGTGTCGTTGCCCTCGACCACGCCGGAGGGCTCGAAGCGGGTGAAGGTGAAGGCCTCGACATATTCCTCGAGCGGCACGCCGTACTGCAGCGCGATGGAGATGGCGATGGCGAAGTTGTTCATCAGGCTGCGGAAGGCGGCGCCCTCCTTGTGCATGTCGATGAAGATCTCGCCCAGGTGGCCGTCCTCGTACTCGCCCGTGCGGAGGTACACCTTGTGGCCGCCGACCACCGCCTTCTGGGTGTAGCCCTTGCGCCGGTGGGGCATGCGGCCCCGCCGGGTGACGTAACGCTCGACCACCCGCTCGGCGACGATCTGGGCGCGGGCCGCGGTCGGACCCTCGGTCAGGTCCTCGGCCAGCTCGGTCAGGTCGGCCTCGTCGAGCAGGGACGCCTGCAACGGCTGCGACAGCTTGGAGCCGTCCCGATAGAGCGCGTTGGCCTTGAGGCCTAGGTGCCAGGACAGCATGTAGGCCGACTTGCAGTCCTCGACGGTGGCGTCGTTGGGCATGTTGATGGTCTTGGAGATGGCGCCGCTGATGAAGGGCTGTGCCGCCGCCATCATGCGGATGTGGCTGTCCACCGACAGGTGGCGCTTGCCGTTGCGCCCGCACGGGCTGGCGCAGTCGAACACCGCCAAGTGCCGGTCCTCCAGGTGGGGCGCGCCTTCCAGGGTCATGGCCCCGCACACGTAGGTGTTGGCGGCGTCGATCTGCTCGCGGGTGAAGCCGAGCGCCGTCAGCATGTCGAAGGAGACGTCGTCCAGGGTGTGGGGCTCGACCCCCAGCACCCGGGTGCAGAACTCCTCGCCCAGGGTCCACTTGTTGAAGGCGAACTTGATGTCGAAGGCGTCGGTCAGGGCGGCCTCCAGGGCGGCCAGGGCGTCGCCGGTGAAGCCCTTGGCGCGCAGGGCGTCGTGGTCGATGCCGGGGGCGCCCATGAGGGTGCCATGGCCGACCGCGTAGCGCACCATCTCGTCCACCTGGCGGCCGTTGTAGCCGAGCCGCTTCAGGGCCGCCGGCACCATTCTGTTGATGATCTTGAAGTAGCCGCCGCCGGCCAGCTTCTTGAACTTGACCAGGGCGAAGTCGGGCTCGATGCCGGTGGTGTCGCAGTCCATGACCAGCCCGATGGTGCCGGTCGGCGCGACCACCGACACCTGGGCGTTGCGGAAGCCGTGGGCCTCGCCCAGGGCCAGGGCCCGGTCCCACGAGCCGCGGGCGGCGGCGGCCAGGCGGGCGTCCGGGTTGGCGGCGGCATCCAGCGGCACCGGCGGCACCGACAGGGCCTCGTAGCCCTGGCCGTGGCCGTGGGCGGCGCGGCGGTGGTTGCGGACCACCCGCAGCATCGGGTCGCGGTTGTCCGCGTATCTGGGGAAGGCGCCCATCTCCGCCGCCATCTCGGCCGAGGTGGCGTAGGCGGTGCCGGTCATCAGGGCGGTGATGGCACCGCAGATGGCGCGGCCGGCATCGGAGTCGTAGGGGATGCCGGCGGCCATCAGGTAGCCGCCGATGTTGGCGAAGCCCAGGCCCAGGGTGCGGAAGTCGTAGGACAGCTCGGCGATGCGGGCGGCCGGGAACTGGGCCATCATCACCGCGATCTCCAGGGTCACCGTCCACAGGCGCACCGCATGCTCGAAGGCCGCCGTGTCCAGGGACCCGTCTTCGGTCTGGAAGGCCATCAGGTTCAGGGACGCCAGGTTGCACGCCGTGTCGTCCAGGAACATGTACTCGGAGCACGGGTTGGAGGCGTTGATGGGGCCGCTCTCCGGGCAGGTGTGCCATTCGTTGATGGTGGTGTCGAACTGCAGGCCCGGGTCGGCGCAGGCCCAGGCGGCGGAGCCGATCTGCTCCCACAGCTCGCGGGCGCGGATGCGCTTGGAGGCCCGCCCGTCGGTGCGGCGGATGAGCTCCCACTCGCCGTCCTGCAGCACCTTCTCCAGGAAGTCGTTGGACACCCGGACGCTGTTGTTGGAGTTCTGCCCGGACACCGTCAGGTAGGCTTCCGAATCCCAGTCGGTGTCGAACACCGGGAAGTCGATCTCCGTGTACCCCTGGCGGGCGAAGTGGATCACCCGCTGGATGTAGCTCTCCGGGATCATGGCCCGGCGGGAGTCGAACACGGCCTTGCGCAGGACCTTGTTGCGCTTGGGATCGAAGCGGGCGCCGTCCTCGCACTTCTGGGAGCCGTTGGCGGCGGCCGGCTCGTGGCAGGCGGCCAGCACGGCGCCCAGGTGCTCGCGGGCCAGGCGCGAGCCGGCGACCAGGGCCGCCACCTTCTGCTCCTCGCGCGCCTTCCAGCCGACGAAGTCCTCGATATCCGGGTGGTCCACGTCGACCACCACCATCTTGGCGGCGCGCCGGGTGGTGCCGCCGGACTTGATGGCGCCGGCCGCCCGGTCGCCGATCTTGAGGAAGCTCATGAGGCCCGACGACTTGCCGCCGCCGGACAGGGGCTCTTCCTCGCCGCGCAGGGCCGAGAAGTTGGTGCCGGTGCCCGAGCCGTACTTGAACAGCCGCGCCTCGCGCACCCACAGGTCCATGATGCCGCCGTCGTTGACCAGGTCGTCGCTGATGCTCTGGATGAAGCAGGCGTGGGGCTGCGGGTGCTCGTAGGCCGACCGCGACCGCACCATCTTGCCGGTGCGGTAGTCCACGTAATGGTGGCCCTGGGCCGGGCCGTCGATGCCGTAGGCCCAGTGCAGGCCGGTGTTGAACCA
>JANQFP010000192.1 GCA_028277795.1 Rhodospirillales bacterium | reverse complement strand
GTGGCGGCCGACGGCGTCGATTTCATCGATGAAGATGATGCACGGCGCGTTCTTCTTGCCCTGCTCGAACATGTCGCGCACCCGGCTGGCGCCGACGCCCACGAACATCTCGACGAAGTCGGAGCCGGAAATGGTGAAGAAGGGCACGTTGGCCTCGCCGGCGATGGCGCGGGCGAGCAGGGTCTTGCCGGTGCCCGGCGGCCCGACCAGCAGGCAGCCCTTGGGGATCTTGCCGCCCAGGCGCTGGAACTTGTGCGGGTCCTTGAGGAACTCGACCACCTCCTCGAGCTCCTGCTTGGCCTCGTCGATGCCGGCCACGTCCTCGAAGGTGACCCGGCCCGCCTTTTCGGTGAGCAGGCGCGCCTTGGACTTGCCGAAGCCCATGGCCTTGCCGCCGCCCGACTGCATCTGCCGCATGAAGAAGATCCACACGCCAATCAGCAGCAGCATGGGGAACCACGAGATCAGGATGCCCCACAGGGTGGGCGAATCCTCTTCCGCCGGCACGGCGCTGATGCGCACGCCGCGCTCGTCCAGCCGTGAAATCAGGTTGGGGTCGTTGGGCGCGTAAGTGCCGAACGCGCGCCCGTCGCGGTAGTGACCGGTGATGGTCTGGCCCTGGATGGTGACGTCCCGCACCTCGCCGCTTTCCACCGCCGCCAGGAAGTCGGAGAACGCCAAGTCGGCCTGCGGTCCGCGCGGCGACACGCCTTGGAACAGGTTGAACACCGCGAACACCAGGAGCGCGATGATGACCCAGAGCGCCAGGTTCCGGCTGAAATTCACGTCGCGGTCCTTTCGTTTGTGGGTAAGCGAAACGCCCTGCACAGCCCTTTTGTCGGGATTTTCGACGGTCTCGCTCGCCTAACCATCAGATAGTATCCGAATTCGGTGAGGCAAGGAAGAATGGGGCGCCGGCCAGCGGGCCCGGAGGACGGAATCCGGCAACGGCAAAGGCCACGCCGGCGGCATCGGGCCGCCGGTAACCCAAATGGGGCACCGCGGCCACGCCGCCGTCGTCCCGCAGGGCCGGCAGCGGCAGCCGCGCCGGCGCCGGCACCTGCGTCTCCCGCATGGCAGGGTCCCGCGCCACCACCTCGGCCCAGCCGTCGGCGCCCAGGGCGGCGAGCTCGGCGTCGCCATCGCCACCCGCCGCAGCAAAGGCGACCGCGAACCGGTTGTCCCAGCGCAGGCGGTCGCCCGGCCGCACCGCCATCGGCGGCGGCAGCCCCCGCGTCTCGCGGCACACCAGGATGGCGTCGCCGTCAGGGCCGACCCGGCACCCGGCCAGGGTGCCGCCGACGGGCAGGGCCTCCGCCAGACGCCGCAGCTTGTCCGGTGCCGGCGGGTAGGCGCGCCCGCCGACGGCCATCAGCACGCGGCCCAGGGCGCGCCGCGCCACGTCCGCCGGCGCCGCCTCGAGAGCGCCCGCGTCGAGGCGCGCGAAGCCCGCCGGATGCACGGCGCAGGCGCGGGCCAGCAGGGCCGCCGCCGCCCCGTCCCGCGCCGCCCGGGCGCGGGCCCGGGGTGTTGCCGTCGCCGCCACCGCCGCCGCCGGCATCCCGGCCGCCGCCAGGGTGTGCACGGCGCGGCGGGCATGGGTGCGGGCGAAGGCGGGATCGTCGTTGGTCGGGTCCTCCAGCCACGGCTGGTGCGCCGCCGCCAGGGTCGCCCGCAGCCGTGCCCGCGGCACCGACAGCAGGGGCCGCAGCAGGCGCACGTCCGCCAGCTCGACCACCGGCGCCATGGCCGCCAGGCCGTCGGCGCCGCTGCCCCGGCCGAGGCGCAGCAGCACCGTCTCCGCCTGGTCGTCCTCGGTGTGAGCGGCCAGCAGGTGGAGGACGCCGGCGTCCCGGCACCACGCCGTCATCAGCTTGTAGCGCGCCTCGCGGGCCGCCGCCTGGATGCCGGCCGCCGGCTTGTCCCCACGCCAGGCGAGGACCCGGTGGGCGATGCCGCGGCCGTCCAGCCAGGCGCCGACCCGGGCCGCCTCGGCCGCCGAGTCCGGCCGCAGTCCGTGGTCCACGGTGAGCGCCGTGACCCGCCCGCCGCGGGCCCTCGCCCAGCCGTCGGCGAGCAGGACCAACGCCATGCTGTCGCCACCCCCGGAGACGGCCACGGCCAACCGCGGCGCCGCCTCGAACGGACCGAGCGCCGCCATCCGGCGGGCGAACCCGGTCGCCGACAGGGGAGACTGGACGCCGGTCCCGGCGGTCACGGGCACCCGGCGCGCTTGCGTTGGCGCTCCATGGTCCTGACGATGTTGGAGGGCGCGTCGGGCAGGTCGCGGGCCAGCTTGTCGAAGGCGGCGCACGCCTCCCTGGCCTTTTCGAGGCTGAGCAGCGACATGCCGAGCTTGAGCAGGGCGTCGGCCGCCTTGGGGCCCTTGGGCTCCTTCTGGTAGCCGTCGAGGAAGACCTCGGCGGCCCGCGCGTAGTCGTTGCGCACGTAATAGGTCTCGCCCAGCCAGTAACGGGCGTTGCCGGCCAGCTTGTGGTCCGGGTTGGCGCGCACGAACTCGGCCAGCGCCACCTCGGCGTCGTCGTAGCGGGTCTGGCGCAGCAGCCCGAAGGCGTGGGCGTACTGCGTCTCCGGCGGCGCATCCGGCAACACGCTCGCCACCGCCGCCGGGGACTCCGTCGGGGCGGGCTCCGCCGCGGCGGTGGTCGGCGGTGCGGCCCCCGGAGGGCCGGCCTGTTCGCCGCGGACCCGGTCCAGCTCGCTCTGGGTGATGGTACCGAGCACCCCGGGCGGCACGCCGGCGGCGGCAGCGGGTGCCGCCGACTGCACGGCCGGCGGCGCGGCCGGCGCCGCACCGGGGGCGGCGGTCCCGGCTTGCTCGAGGACCCCCAGCCGGTAGTCCATGTCGGCGATCAGCTTGTCCAGGCGCTGGTTCAGCCCGCTCATGTGGTGGCTCAGCTCCTCGGCCCGTCCGGTGGCGGCGCGCAGCTCGTTCTCCAGCTCGGTCAGTCGCACCTCCAGGCGGGCCACGGCGCTTTCCATGGCCGACGGCGCCGCCTCGCCGGCGCCGGCCGCGGACGCCGGCACCTCGCCGCCGCGTGCCAGGCGGACGTTGAGGGTGCGGATGTCGCGCTCCAGCCGCGCCATCCGATCGATGAGGGACTTGAGGTCGGCGCTTTGGGCCAGGGCCGGTGCCGCCAGCACCAGGACCATCGCCGCCAGCACCACGCGCCCGCTCCACCGTTTCATGGACATCCCTTTTCCTCGGCTCCGCGCACCGGCCATGGTGCCGGCCAATGCGGGCAGAATTAGGGCGCCTGCCGCCTACGACCCAGGTCGCGACGGCAGGCGCCCGTGATTCACCCGTTGACGGGCCGGGCGGCTCAGCTTCCGGGGCTGCCCCCGGTCACCACCGTCACGCCGCGGCGGTTCTGCGCCCAGGCGGCCTCGTTGGAGCCCAGCGCCACGGGACGCTCCTTGCCGTAGGAGATGGTGCGGATGCGGCCGGGGGCGACGCCGAGGGCGGTCAGGTAGTCCTTGACCGCATTGGCCCGCCGCTCGCCCAGGGCCAGGTTGTATTCCCGGGTGCCGCGCTCGTCGCAATGGCCCTCGACGGTGACGGTCACCGCGGGAAAGCTCTTGAGCCACGCCGCCTGGGCCTCGAGGACACCGCGCGCCTCCGGCTTCAGGTTGTACTTGTCGAAATCGAAAAACACGCGATCGCCCACGTTGACCACGAGGTCGTTCTGGGACCCCGCCAGCGGCCCGGCCACCGCGGCGCTACGGCTGACGTCGGCCATGGGCGTGGTGCCCGCGCCGGCTCCCGCGCCCGCCCCGGTGCCCGCAACGGCGCCGGCCTCGGCGCCGGCACCACCGGCGGTGCCGCTTTCGTCGGGCGCCGTTTCGCATGCCGCGATCAGGGCGACGGCGGCGATCATTCCTAAAATCTTAAAGTGCATTCCTTCTCCTCCTCCTGGCAGGAGTGTTCGACGGGAGCATGGGCGGTGCGACAACCGACCGGACGGGAGAATTCAATCTCCAAATAAGGACATCCATGTAGCTGCACAAAAGAAAAGGACAACGCCGTTAATAAAGTCTTACAAATGGTTAGGGTGTTGGGACTATATGACGGCCCCCTCACGGAATCAAGGGGGACCACGCCGGGTCCGAGGCGTCCAGAGGTGTGACTATTTCCCGCTCGTTGTGACCGGTCAGGTCGACGGCGAACAGGCGCGACCGCCCGCCCTTGCCGGTGGCGTCGGTGGGCTCCTGGCGGAAGTACATGAGCACCCGGCCGTTGGGCGCCCAGGTCGGCGCCTCGACCAGGAATCCGTCGGTCAGCAGCCGCTCGCCGCTGCCGTCGGGGCGCATGACGCCGATGAAGAACCGCCCCTGGTGGATCTTGGTGAACGCGATGAGGTCGCCGCGCGGTGACCACACGGGGGTGGCGTAGCGGCCCTTGCCATAGCTGATCCGTCGGGTATTGCGGCCGTTGGAGTCCATCACGTAGAGCTGCTGCGAGCCGCCGCGGTCCGAGTTGAAGACGATGCTCTTGCCATCGGGCGCATAGCTGGGCGAGGTGTCGATGGCCGAGTGGAAGGTGAGGCGCCTCTGCACCCGGGTCGACAGGTTCATCACGTAGATCTCCGAGTTGCCGTCCTTGGCCATGCTCAGGACCACGTGCTTGCCGTCGGGCGAGAAGCGGGGCGCGAAGGTCATGCCCGGGAAATCGCCGAGGACCTCCTGGCGCCCGGTGTCGATGTTGAACAGGTACACCCGCGGCAGGTTGCCGTAGTACGACAGGTAGGTGATCTCCTGCAGGGTCGGCGAGAACCGCGGGGTGAGCACCAGGCTGGAGCCGTCGGTGAGCAACTGATGGTTGGCGCCGTCCTGGTCCATGATGGCCAGCCGCTTGACCCGCTTGTCGGCGGGGCCGCTCTCGGCGATGTAGACGATGCGGGTGTCGAAATACCCCGTCTCGCCGGTGATGCGCTGGTAGACGGCGTCGGCGATCAGGTGGGCGATGCGGCGCCAGCCGCCGCGGTCGCCGGTGTAGACGACGCCGGCCATGTGCTGTTCGGCGAACACGTCCCACAGCCGGAATTCCACCCGCAGCCGGCCGTCGTTGACGATCTGCGCCCGGCCCTGGATCAGGGCATTGGCATTGATCACCCGCCAGTCGCCGAACCGCGGCAGGGCGTTGGGCGGCAACCGGGTCTGGATGAACGCCTTGGGGTCGATGGACCGGAACAGGCCCGAACGCTCCAGATCCTCGGCCACCAGGGCGGCGATGTCCCGGCCGTAGGGGATGCCGTCGGCCGACCCGCCGTCGAACGGCGGTACGGCGATGGGCACCGGCTCGACGACACCGCGGGTGATGTCGATGCGGATCTCGGCCTGCGCCGGCGCCACGGCCGCGGCCACCAGCGCCACCGCCAGGGCAGCCCCGCACGCGCGCCGGGCAACGGCGGTCATGAGCCGAACATCTCCCGCGGATTGAACACGAGGGTCATGGTCTTCCATTCGGCGTACTTCTCGAAGGGCAGCTTCAGGGGCTGGCAGCGGGGGTTGAGCACGGCGCGCAGCGCGCTTTCCGCGGCGGCGCGGAAGAAGGGGTCGGACTGCAGGCGCGCGGTGTCCCCGATGCGGGCGCTGCGCACGGTGCCGTCGGGGTTCATGGCGACCCGGATCTCGATGACCAGGTTCTCCGCATCCTTGGCCCCGGCGGGCACGTTCCAGCACTGCGCGATCTGCTGGCGCACCAGGTCGATCTCGGTGACCGTCAGGGGCCGGGTCGCGTCGAACCGCCGCGCCGGCGCCTTCAGGGCCTTGGCGATCTGCGCCCCGAAGGTCTCCTCGGGCGGCTCCGCCTTGGCCGGTGCCGGCGCCTCCGGCGGACGCTTGCGGAGCGTCTCCACGGTCTTGAGGACGGAGGCGAAGGGGTCGGGCGGCGTCGGCTTGCGCCGTGGAGTCACCGTGGCCAGGGCGGCCGGCGGCTGGGGCTTGGGTGGCGGCGGCGCGGCCTCGGGCTCCGGTTTCGGCTTGGGCTTGGCCTTGGCCTTGGGCTGCGGCGGTGGCGGCGGCGGCACCGCGGCCACCTCGGGCTCGGGCTCGGGGGCCGGCGGCGGTGCCGGGGCGGGCGGCGGCGGGGCGGCGGCCACCTTGGGCTCGGGCTTTGGCGGCGCCGGCGGCGCCGGCTTGGTCGGCGGCGGCGGCACGTTGGTGATCGGCCCCACCTCGACCACCTCCACGAGGATGGGAACGTCCATCACCGGCGGCGGCCGTTGCAGCGCCGGCAGGCCCACGTAGCCGGCGACGAACACCGCCACGTGCATGACCAGGGAGAGGACGAAGCCCATGCGCATGACCGGTCGGCGCCCCCTATCGCTCCTCGTCGCCACGGTCGGCGGTCGGCCTCCGGACGGTCCCGGGCCGGCGGGTGATCAGCGCCACCTTGCGGAAGCCGGCGGCGTTGACCGTCCCCATCACGTCCATCACCCGGCCGTAGTGGATGGCCTGGTCGCCGCGCAGGAAGATGCGCAGGTCCTGGTTGTTGCCGGTGATGGCGCGCAGGCGCGGCGCCAGCGCGTCGAGGGCGACCTCGGTGTCCTGGAGGAAGATGCGGCCCTCGGCGTCGACGGTGATGGCCAGCGGCTCGTCCTCGCCGGGGACGACCTTGGCCCGGGTCTCCGGCAGGTCCACCTGAACGCCGACGGTGAGCAGCGGCGCGGTGATCATGAACACCACCAGCAGCACCAGCATGACGTCCACCATGGGCGTGACGTTGATGTCGCTCATCAGCCGCGCCGGCCGGCGGCGGGTCGCGTGGCCGCGGCGCGACGGCTTTTGCTGAGCCGTGACCATGGTCAGTCCCGCTCCTCCATCTGGCGCGAAAGGATGGCCATGAACTCGCTGGCGAAGCTGTCGAGGCGGCTGGCGTAGCGGTCCAGGTCGCGCGACAGCTTGTTGTAGGCGAGCACCGCCGGGATCGCCGCCAGCAGCCCCAGCGCGGTGGCGAACAGGGCCTCGGCGATGCCGGGGGCGACCACCGCCAGGCTGGTGTTCTTGCTGAGCGCGATGGCCTGGAAGCTGTTCATGATCCCCCATACGGTGCCGAACAGGCCGATGAACGGCGCCGTCGCCCCGGTGGAGGCGAGGAAGCTGACGTACCGCTCGGCCCGGTCCATCTCCCGCATGACGGTGATCTGCATGACCCGCTCGATGCGGTCCGCCAGGCCGAGGCGGATGGCCGCTTCCGAGGTCCCCTTGGCCGCGGCGCGCCGCCATTCGCGCATGGCCGCCACGAACACCGCCGCCATGGGGTCGCGGGGCTGGGCGCCGATGCGGTCATAGAGCGAGTCCAGGGAGCCGCCGGACCAGAACGCGGACTCGAAGTCGTTGGCCCGGGCGTTGAGGTGGCGCAGGCGCAGGACCTTCTCGAAGATGATGGCCCAGCACCACACCGACGCCAGCAGCAGGATGACCATCGTCGCCTTGACGATGATGTCGGCGCGCAGGAACAGGGCGACCACCGAGAAGTCGTCCGCCGCAGTGCCGCCCAGGGTGACGGCCTCGATGAGGTTGCTATCCATGGGTCGGACCCGCCGGTTGAGAGTGGTGGAAGTCTTCGAGGGACGCCCGCAGGTCCCGCGGCAGGGGCACCGGGCGGCCGCGCCCGGACAGGGCCAGACAGGCCAGCCGCACCTCGAACCGCACCAGGTCGGCGCCGTCGCGGCGCACCGCCTGCTTGAGCTGCAGCGACGCCCCACCCACCTTGACGATGCGGGTATGCACCTCCAGCAGATCGTCGAGGCGGGCCGGCCGCAGGTAGTCGGCGCTCAGGTGGCGGACGGCGAAGGCGATGCCGTCGCCGCTCATCAGCCGCGCCTGCTCGACGCCCAGGTGGCGCAGCAGCTCGGTGCGGGCCCGCTCGGCGAACTTCAGGTAGTTGGCGTAGTAGACGATGCCGCCGGCGTCGGTGTCCTCGTAGTAGATGCGCACCCGATAGACGTGGTCGCCGTCCATGGGAACCGGGGTCGGCGCGGTCACGGCCGGCTCAACCATCGTCGGCCTCCGCCATCAGCTCCAGTTGCGCCGCCTGCGCCGGCGCCGCCAAGCCCAGGTGGCCGTAGGCCTTGGTGGCCAGGGCCCGGCCCCGCGGGGTGCGCATGAGGAAGCCCTGCTGGATGAGGTAGGGCTCGATGACCTCCTCGATGGTGTCGCGCTGCTCGGACAGGGCGGCGGCCAGGGTCTCGACGCCCACCGGCCCGCCGCCGTAGTGGTCGGCGATGCAGCGCAGGTAGCGGCGGTCCATGGCGTCGAGGCCGCGGGCGTCCACCTCCAGCCGGTTGAGCGCCGCGTCCACCGCCGCCGCGTCCACGTCGCCGTCGCCGGCCACGGAGGCGAAGTCGCGTACCCGGCGCAGCAGCCGGCCGGCGACCCGCGGGGTGCCGCGGGCGCGGCGCGCGATCTCGGCGGCGCCGTCTCCGGTGAGCGTCATGGCCAGCAGGCCGGCGCCGCGGCGCACGATGCCCTCGAGCTCCTCGGCCGAGTAGAAGTCGAGCCTGAGCGGGATGCCGAAACGCTCGCGCAAGGGCGTGGTGATCAGCCCCGACCGGGTGGTGGCGCCGACCAGGGTGAAGGGCGGCAGGTCGATGCGGATGGACCGCGCCGCCGGCCCCTCGCCGATGACCAGATCGAGCTGGAAGTCCTCCATGGCCGGATAGAGGATCTCCTCGACCACCGGGCTCAGGCGGTGGATCTCGTCGATGAACAGCACGTCGCGGGGCTGCAGGTTGGTGAGGATGGCGGCCAGGTCGCCGGCCCGCGCGATGACCGGCCCCGAGGTGGCGCGGAAGCCGACCCCCAGCTCGCGGGCGACGATCTGCGCCAGCGTCGTCTTGCCCAGGCCGGGGGGCCCGTGGAACAGCACGTGGTCGAGGGCTTCGCTTCGCTGCCGGGCCGCCTCGATGAAGATACGCAGGTTGTCGCACGCCGTCCGCTGGCCGACGAACTCGGCCAGGGTGCGCGGGCGCAGGCCGGCCTCGGGGCCGTCCGCCGGCGCCGACTCGGGGGCGATCGCGCGCGGCTCGTCCATCAGCCGGCCTCGCGGGCGCCGTGCTCACGGGGCGCCAGGGCGGCCAGGGCCGAGCGCACCAGGGCCTCGACCCCGGCCTCCGGGCCCAGCAGCCCGGCGGCGTTGGACACGGCGCCCATCGCCTCGGCGGGGGCGTAGCCCAGGTTGACCAGGGCCGACACGGCGTCGGAGGTCTCCGTCGCCACGCCGGCCGCCGCCGGAGCCTTGGCCCCGCTCAGGGCCGCCGGGCCGAGGGCGATGGCCCCGGCCTTGTCCTTGAGCTCGCTGACCACGCGGGCGGCCAGCTTGGGCCCCACACCGGCGGCGCGGCCGAGGGCGGCGCGGTCGCCGGCGGCGATGGCGTGCACCAGCGCCTCGCCGGCCAGGGCGGTGAGGATGTTGAGCGCCACCTTGGAGCCCACCCCCTGCACCGTGGTCAGCAGCCGGAACCACTGGCGCTCGGCCTCGTCGAGGAAGCCGTAGAGATGGATGTGGTCCTCGCGCACGTGGGTCTCGACGACCAGGACCACCGCCTCGCCCGGCGTGAGCCCCGCCAGGGTCCGGCCAGAGCAGAACACCTGGTAGCCGACCCCGGCGACGTCGACCACGGCCCAGTCCTCGCCCGTGGAGTCCACCAGCCCGCGCAGCTTGGCGATCACGACACCGCCTCCGCCAGGCGCCGGGTGGTGGCCCGGTGGTGGGCGTGGCAGATGGCGACGGCCAGGGCGTCGGCCGCGTCGGCGCCCGAGAAATCGCAGCCGGGCAGCAGGACCCGCACCATCATCTGCACCTGCTCCTTGGCCGCGTGGCCGGTGCCGACCACGGTCTTCTTGACCAGGTTGGGCGGGTACTCGGCCACCGGCAGGCCGGCCAGGGCCGGCGCCAGCAGGGCGACTCCGCGGGCCTGGCCCAGCTTGAGGGTGGACACCGGGTTGCGGTTGACGAAGGTCTCCTCGACCGCCGCCTCGGCCGGGCCGTAGCGGTCGATGACGTCGGCCAAGCCGCGGTGGAGCTGCACCAGGCGGTCGGCCACCGGCAGAGCGTCGTCGGTGCGCACGGCCCCGTCGGCCACGTGGATGAGCCGGTTGCCGTCCGTATCGACGATGCCCCATCCGGTCAACCGCAGCCCGGGGTCCAGTCCGAGGAAGCGCATGAGGGCCACGGTCGCGTCCGCTGCCCGTCAGGCGCTCAGGCGCTCGAGGACGTCGTCGGCGACCTCGAAGTTGGCCGCCACCCGCTGGACGTCGTCGTTGTCATCGAGGGCGTCGAGGAGCTTGAACAATGTGCCGGCGGTGTCCTCGTCCACCGCCACCGAGGTCTGGGGCCGCCAGTCGAGGCGGGCGGTGGCGGCCGGCCCGAAGCTCTCCTCCAGGGCGTCGCGGACGCTGCTGAAGTCGTCCGGCGCGCAGGTGACCTCGTGGCCGTCGCGCCCCGAGTCCACGTCCCCGGCCCCGGCCTCCAGGGCCGCCTCGAACATGGCGTCGGCGTCGGCGGCCGCCGGCTGGTAGTGGATCAGCCCCACCCGGTCGAACAGGAAGGCGACGCTGCCCGTCTCGCCCAGGCTGCCGCCGTGCTTGGAGAAGGCGGCGCGGACCTCGGCGGCGGTGCGGTTGCGGTTGTCGGTCAGCGCCTCGACGATGACCGCCACCCCGCCGGGGCCGTAGCCCTCGTAGCGCACCTCCTCGTAGGTCACCCCGTCGTCGCCGCCGGCGCCGCGCTTGATGGCGCGCTCGATGTTGTCCTTGGGCATGTTGACGCTGCGCGCAGCCGCGATGGCGGCGCGCAGGCGCGGGTTCATGGCCGGGTCGGGCAGGCCGGTGCGGGCGGCCACCTGCAGCTCGCGGATGTGCTTGGAGAAGATCTTGGCGCGCTTGGCGTCCTGCGCGCCCTTCCGATACATGATGTTCTTGAACTGGGAATGACCGGCCATGGATGTCGCCGCGCCCCCTGTTGGGCAGACCGAGTAGGTGATGCCGTGCTCGAACACCACATGTAGCGGACCGTGGAGGGATACCATCGATTCCGCTAGCAGGGCAATATGGCAAGAATGGGGCGCCGGGGGAAGGCGGGCCGGCGCCCGGGCCCGTGTCGGAATGCTTGACACCCGGGAATCGCATGCGATGACGTGCCGACGGCGGCCGAAACGGCCGTAAGCCTTTGTCTTTTCAGCATCATGACACGCCCATGACACCCGGGTCGCCGTGTGCGGGCGCGAAACGGCGTCAGGATTCTTTTCAAACCGCAGGACCTTCGGTGGGCGGTAGCGTCACGTTTTCGGCGGATTTCCTGGTTTTCTGCGGCGTGGCACGCGGCTTGCTAGAACTTCTGCGTCCGATTGTCGGATATCGGTGCGTCAAGACGCCGCGAGGAGGAGAGCATGTCGCGAAAGCCGACCCTGGGCCTGACCAAGCGCCCGTGCCCGCGCCGCCGTTGGTTGAGCGCGGCTTCGTTGTTGTCCGCCGTCTTCGCCCTGGGCCTCGTGTCGCCCGCGCAGGCAACGCTCATCGGCGACGAAGTGGACTTCGAACGCGTCTTCGGAACGTCGTCGTTCAACGCAGTGTCCGATGAAATCGTGGACTCGGGCGTCGAGTTCAGCGTCTTAAGCGGAACGGTTGAAGTGGACGTTGCCGCTGAAAGCATCGTCTTTAGCCTCGACGGCATTATTTTCTCTTTTAACGCTACGCAGCACGAACTCCGTGTGTTCGATTTGGATTGGGTGGGAGTTCCGGACGGCGTCATCGAAGACATCTCCGTCGATATCGATATCGGGGGAGCGATAAACATCAACAACGGGACTCCCGGAACCTTCGACGCCTCCAAGATCTCGTTCTCGGACCATTCCGTCAGCGTGGAAGTCGGGGGCTATGAGTTCGTCGACGTCACCATTACTGTCGATTTGGAGACCAGCCACGCCATACCCGAGCCGGGCTCCCTGGCACTGCTCGGCGCCGGCCTCGTCGGTCTCGGCTACCTGCGGCGGCGCAAACGCGCGTAGCACCCTCCTCCGCGCAGCATGCTCTTCGGCGGCGGCCTCCGGGCCGCCGTTTCCTTTTCGGGGCGGCGGGCCTATTCCAGGGTCGTGAAGAAGATGGCGGCCAGGAAGCCCATCAGGGTGGACAGGCCCACCACCGAGCCGCCCTTGAGGTAGGCCTCCGGCATCATGGTCTCGGCGATCATGGTCAGCATGGCGCCGGTGCGAAGCGGCATCGGCGCAAGGCGGCGTTCACTTGCCGGCCACCACGATCAGGCGGTTGCTCGTCTCCAAATCGTATGGTTCGGAGTCGTAGCCGCCGAACAGGCGGACGTCCGCGAAACCCAGCCCGCGCAGCAGTCTTTCGTAGTCGGCCCCGAGAGGAACGTGCGGGTGCTCCATGGTCCACACCTGCAGTCCGGCGTCCTCCGGCGTGTGATGGATATCCAGGATGTTGAACCGGGCCCCACGCTCGAAATAGTCGATCACGAACACGCGCGAGAACTCGGCGGTATTGATCTCCAGCAGGAAGCGAGGGCGCTCGCGCCAGAGCTTGTCCGTCATTCCCTGCGTGAGGACCAACAGGCCTCCGGGGCGAAGGACCGCATGCATGCTGCTCAAGGCTCTTAAGATTTCCGTTTCGTCGGCGACCTCCAGCAGCGACCCACTGAGGCAGACGACGGCGTCGAACGGGCGATCGAAATGGGCCGGCAGGTCCCGGAAGTCCAACCTGTGGAGCGGCGCATCGATGCCTGCCGCCTCGAGGGTCTTCCTGGCTACCGACAGCATCGACGGCGACAGGTCGGAACCGACGACCTCGCAACCCAGCGACTGAAACGTCAAGAGATCCCGTCCGGTGCCGCAAGCGCAGTCCAGCAGCCTGGTCACCCGGTTGCCGACGAACAGGCGGCGAAAAAACTCGCGATCGGCAGGATCACGGGGGAACAGATCATAGCGATCCGCGAAGCCTTCGTATGGGTCGTTCGTGCTCATGAACCCGTTCTGCATGCGCAACGCATGCCGTGGTGGACGTCACAAGTGCGGATCAATCCGGCACCTGCTCGGCCAGACGCCCGCCGAGGCGCACCGGGGAGACCCGGCGGGCCAGGCCGGTGGCGTCGTCGGTCTCCAGGAAAACGCCGCAGAAGGTGGCCTCGCCGGCGGCCGGCTCCAGGCGGGCGGTGGGCATCTTGCGGATGAAGCGGGCGGTGGCGGCCTCCTTCTTCATGCCGATCACCGAATCGTAGTCGCCGCACATGCCGGCGTCGGTCTGATAGGCCGTGCCGCCGGGCAGGATCTGGGCGTCCGCCGTCGGCACGTGGGAGTGGCTGCCCACCACCATGGACACCTTGCCGTCGTAGACGTGGCCCATGGCCATCTTCTCGCTGGTCGCCTCGGCGTGCATGTCGACGACGATGCAGTCCACGGTGGCGCCCAGGCGGTGGTTGAGCAGGGCCCGCTGGACGGCGCCGAAGGGATCGTCCAGGGGGTCCATGAACAGGCGCCCCATGGGGTGGATGACCATCACCGTCTTGCCGCCGTCGGCCTGGTAGATGCCGGTGCCCTGCCCCGGCGTGCCCTCCGGGTAGTTGAGGGGCCGCAGCAGTCTCGGGTCGCCGTCGATGTAGTCGATGATCTCGCGCTGGTCCCACACGTGGTTGCCGGTGGTGATGACGTCGACGCCGACCTCGTAGAAGGCCTTGCAGATGTTGCCGGTGAGGCCGAAGCCGTGGGCCGCGTTCTCGGCGTTGGCGATGACGAAGTCCAGGGCCAGCTCGTCGCGCAGCCGCGGCACCGCGGACAGCAGCGCGATCCGCCCCGCCTTGCCCACCACGTCGCCGCAGAACAGCACTCTCATGACCCGCTCCTCACGTCCCAGGCTCCGTCCTCGGTGACCACCCAGTCGAGCCGCTGGTCCCAGGCCGCCCGCGGCACCCGCCGCACGCGCTGCGCCTCGTAGGCGATGCCGACGGCGATCACGGAGCCGCCCGCCCGCAGCACCGCCAGGGTGTGGTCGTAGAAGCCGCCGCCCCGGCCCAGGCGGGTGCCGTCGCGGTCGAAGGCGAGCAGCGGCGCCACCACCACCGCCGGCGTCACCGCGGGCGAGTCCGCCCCCGGCTGGCGGGTCCCGTGGTCGCCGGCCTCCAGGTCCATGTGGGGCCGCCAGCGGCGGAACACCAGGGTGGCGTCGGGGGACACCACCACCGGCAGCGCGCAGACGAAGCCGAGGCCGTCGAGGGCATTGAGCAGGGGCCGCGCGTCCACCTCGTCGCCGAGGGGCCAGTAGGCGGCGACCACGGCGGGCGGCGCCACGCCCATGACGCGCAAGGCATCGACGACGTGGCCGGCGATGCGGGGGCCGGCGTCCGGGGTCGCGGCGGCGGCCGCCTTGCGCGCGGCGCGGGCCTGCGTGCGCAGGCGGCGTTTCTCGTCATCCAGCGACATGGCGGCGAAGGGAAGACCGGCTGTGGCGAAGACGGGCGGGATGGACGGCGCCGCGACGGCCGTTGGCCTCAGGATCCTCCGCGGCCTGCGTGTGCAGGTGGGCGCCATGTACCGGACCCCGGAAGGCCCGGCAGGGACGGCTCCCGAGAGGTTGGTGTTGGCCCCAGGGATAGTGTGGCCGGACGCGCCCCGCAGCCACCGTCCAAAAAAGAGTCTAGGATTGTTCCAGGCGCGCGGCAACATCCTCGATGCGCCGCGCCAGGACCTCCACGGCGGCCCCCAGGTCGTCCTCGCCGGCGCCGGCCTCCGCCCCCTCGCCGTCCCCTTTCCGCCCCTGCAGCTCGGCATAGGTGTCGGACAGCTCGTCGGCGATGAGCAGGCTGGCCATGACCAGCAGGCGGGAATCCCCGATCTGCCCCACCGCCGCGACCAGCTCGCGGACCCGCTTGTCCACGTAGGTGGCGAGGCGGGCCAGGTGGGCCTCCTGGCCGTCGTCGCAGGCAATCTCGTAGCTGCGGCCGTTGACGGTGACGGTGACCTGGGCCATCAGTCGTCGAGGGCCGTGCGCAGGCGGTCGATGGCGGCATCCAGGCGCTTCGCCGCCGTCGCCGCCGCCTCCTTCAGCGCCGCGTTCTCGACGCGCACCGCCTCGAGGGCGTCGCTCACCCCCCGATCGCCGCCCGCCACGTGGTCCACCGACGCCTCCAGACGGGCGACGGCCCGGTCCAGCCGCTGGCGGGCCTGCTCCAGGGGGGACAGCGTTGGCATGGGGGTATCGGTCACGGCCCCGGCGACTCCCTTGGGGTGGGCTGGAGAATAGGCTGGCCCTCGCGAACCCGTCAACCGCCGGCCGAAAAAACCCCTATTGACGGGACAGGCTAATGAGTCGATGTTGCCGCCGACCAAAAGGCGCCACCCATGGCCTGGAGGGGAGCCGGCCGCTCTTGGGGGACACCGCCGGGAGGGTGCGGGGACCTCGGCTTCACCGGCGAATCAATTAGGCGCAAGCTCTTGATATTCTAGGAGGTATCTCATGGCGGTTCGAGTTGGGATCAACGGTTTCGGCCGCATCGGACGGTTGGTCCTGCGGGCGGCATACGAAGCAGGCCGCAAAGATGTGGAGTTCGTGGCGGTCAACGACCTGGGACCGGTCGCCACCAATGCGCACCTGATCAAGTTCGACTCAGTCCACGGCCCCTTCCCCGGCGACGTGAAGGCGGGCGAGGACAGCATGACCATCAACGGCGACACCATCAAAGTGTTCGCCGAGCGCGACCCGACCAAGCTGCCCTGGGGCGACCTGGGCGTCGACATCGTGATGGAGTGCACGGGCATCTTCTCGGCCAAGGACAAGGCGGAGGTCCACCTGGCCTCCGGCGCCAAGAAGGTGCTGGTCTCGGCGCCGTCCACCGGGGCCGACGCCACGGTTGTCTACGGCGTCAACCACAACATCCTGAAGCCCGAGCACAAGGTGGTGTCGAACGCCTCGTGCACCACCAACTGCCTGGCGCCGCCGGTCTACGTGATCAACAAGTCCATCGGCGTCGAGAAGGGCTACATGACCACCATCCACGCCTACACCGGCGACCAGCCCGTGCTCGACACCCTGCACAAGGACCTGCGCCGGGCCCGCGGCGCGGCGCTCAGCATGATCCCGACCTCCACCGGCGCCGCCCGCGCCGTCGGTCTGGTGCTGCCCGATCTGGCCGGCAAGCTGGACGGCTCGGCCATCCGCGTGCCGACCCCCAACGTCTCGGTGGTGGACCTCAAGTTCATCCCCAAGCGGGCCACGTCCAAGGACGAGATCAACGAGCTGATCGAGCAGGCGGCCGAGGGCGAGCTCAAGGGCATCATGCACGCCAACGACGCGCCGCTGGTGTCCATGGACTTCAACCACTCGAGCTACAGCTCGGTGTTCGACCTCACCCAGACCCAGGTGGTGGACGGCACGCTGTGCCGCGTCGTCGCCTGGTACGACAACGAATGGGGCTTCTCCAACCGCATGTGCGACACCGCGGTGGTGATGAACGAGGTCGGCTGACGACCACACGCCGTTCACGGCATCTTCGAGGCGGGGCCTGCGGGCCCCGCCTTTCGTTTGGATCGTCCGGGAACAGCAAGGCACACGGGTCCAACCGTTCCCCCCTCGTCCTGAGCAGCGAGCGCAGTTCGCGTGTCGAAGGACGGCGGCGGCACGGTGCGGCGTCCATCCTTCGACACGGCGCTTCGCGCCTGCTCAGGATAAGGACGGGGAACCGGGGTGAGAAGCGCGTGGCTCGGAAGACCGGCGCGAGCCTTTCGTTTGGCGCGATCACGGACCCTGTGGCAGGGTCCCCCCATGGAGGCGGCCACCGTCATCGTCCATCACCTGGAGCACGCGCGGGCGGCGCTGGCGGCGGCGGCCGAGACCGACGTGCCTATCGTGCTGCGGAGCGCTCCCGGCGCCGCCGCCACCGTGGGGGCCGGGTTCTTCGCCGCCCTGGTGGAGGCGGCCCGCGCCGAGTTCCCCGATGTCCCTGTCAAAGCCGTGCTCGACTGCGGCGGCGACGTGGGCCTCGCCCTGGGCGCCCTGCGCGTCGGCATCCAGGCAATCCGGGTGGAAACATCGGGCGAGACCCGCACGCGGCTGGCCGACATCGCGGACCAATGCGACGCCGAACTGGACGAGTCCTCGGGCCCGGTCCTCGACCTGCTGGACGTGGCCGACCCGGCGGCCGCCTGCCGGGCGTGGCTGGCGCGGGACCCCGACCGGCCGGGGTGAGTTGTCACCGGTCCGCCGCTGAGCTATCAACGGCTCCCGTCCACCGCCGGAATGCCCCGATGACCGCCGAGCGCCGCTGCCGCCTCTACCTGGTCACGCCGCCGCGCCTCGATGCCGCCGCCTTCCGCGCCGAGCTGGCGGCGGCGCTGGACGCGGGCGACGTGGCGGCCCTGCAGATCCGGCTCAAGGAGGCCGACGACGACGAGGTCCGGCGGGCCGTGGATGCGCTGCGCCCGGTGGCCCAGGAGCGGGAGGTGGCGGTCATCCTCAACGACCGCCCCGACCTGGCCGCCGCCACCGGCTGCGACGGCGTCCACGTGGGCCAGGAGGACGCGCCATATGCCGAGGCCCGCGCCGCCGTCGGGCTCGACGCCATCGTCGGCGTGACCTGCCACGATTCCCGCCACCTGGCCGTCGAGGCCGCCGACATGGGCGCCGACTACGTGGCCTTCGGCGCCTTCCATGCCACCGGCACCAAGCAGCCCAAGACCCGCACCGAGCCCGACATCCTGACCTGGTGGAGCGAGGCCACGGTGGTGCCGTGCGTGGCCATCGGCGGCATCACGGCGGACAACTGCGGGCCCCTGGTGGCCGCGGGCGCCGACTTCCTGGCCGTGGTCGCCGGCGTGTGGGCGTACCCGGACGGCCCGGCGGCGGCGGTGCGGGCGTTCGAGGAGGCGATCTTTAGAGCAATGAGTTAGAGCACGACCGCTCGATCAAATCGGGTCGATTTGATCGAACCGTGCTCTACGGCGGAGGCTGGAGCGGGCGATGGGAATCGAACCCACGTCTAAAGCTTGGGAAGCTTTCGTTCTACCATTGAACTACGCCCGCATAAGTGGTTGATTTATTTTGAATAATTGAATTGATGATCCTCAAAGATACCAGGGATTGATTTAAAATTGATACAAACTACATCAACCCGTCTCTTGACCTCGCTATATATCGCCAATCCTCAGTAGACGCTAGCGTCCTCGGCAGGAGTTTTGCCTAGATAACCCGCAGGGGGGGGCAAGGGGGAGAGGGGTGCAAGAGTTAGGTATTTTCGTGGTTTAAGATTATCTCGCAGAAATTCGAGGAACTCCCGGATTCGTGCGATAAACGGAAATATATCGGTACTCACGCATGATTCCGCTAGTGACCCTAGGTGGTCACTCAGGTTCTCGATATGCCCATCTGCTGGGGAACTCCACTACGGCATCGAGGGTATGTGCGGATTTCCCTGTCGCAGGCAAGTTTCGTGTGTCTGTCAATCCTGAGCCGGCGCAACGGCGAACTCAGCGGGGCTTCCCAACCACAATCTGCGCGGTTTGGTCGCGACCGTAGTACCGACGAGCCCAATAGGTCAGGGTGCTCTTGAGGTAGGCATCCAGTTCGCCCCATTCCACCTCGCCGTCGCTGTTGCCGTGCGGCTTGGCATCGGCCTCCCCGCTCATGCCCTTCATGAAGTATTTGGTGAACAGGCCTTGCGACTGGTCCTGTTCCCAGGTCGCCATCTGGTCCACTGAACCGGCAGCGATTACGGTGACATTCGGCGGAATGGACACGCCTTTTGGTCGGATCGCGATTGGCGACATGTTTCCGAGTAACGACCCCGCTTGCGACACACCTGAGAAACAGGCCTCCAAGACCACCGTCACAGACCTTGCGGGCAGCTTCCCGAGGTTGTCGTACAGCGTCGAGAGGGGGTAGCCGTTGAGGTTGATGCGTGCCGCATCTGCATCGGAAGGGACTAGGTATGGCGTGCCTTCGTCACCTGCTGGTGCACCGTGGCCCGAGTAATACACGAACACGCGCGACCGACTTGGCAGTACCCAGTCATGAAGCTGTCCCTTGTGATTGTCCTTTGAGCCGAATACCCGGACCAGTTGAGCACTGGTCGAGTCTCTAAGGTCGATGATGTTTCCCTCGCGGATGCCCAGAGCCTCGGTCACGTACTGCCTCATTGCTGCAGCGTCGGCGTAGGCGGGTGTCACGTCGGGGATGTCTTTACCTTGTCTGCCGTAGTTGGCGTTCCCGATGATCACAGCGATATCATCCGGACGAGTTTCCCCTGCGGGAAATCTCAGCCCAAGGGGCTTGTTCGGAAAAGCCCTTGCGGACCGCGCGCCCGGCTTCAACTCTGCTGTTTCCGATGCCGCGCCGGCGCCACATCGGGCTCCCCGTTTCTCCAGCTCACGAAAAATCGCGTCCCGCTCGCTGGGCAAGGTAATCCACTGTGGACCTAGGAAGTCGCAAAGCTTTGCAGTTGGCATATTGACAACAGTTGCATCGTTGACCGTCTCGCATGCCAACAGCGCCATAGCGGTCAACACCACAGATATGGCCTTCAAGCAATTCAAAACGCGACCTCCGCCGAACTGCTAAAATTAGTGTACGCCAGTGCCTAACTCTCCTCCATTGTTAAGGGTTGTCGGACGCATACCGTTGCGAGGAGGTTGCCGCTCCGGCGACGCCAGCACGTCCAGCGCCAATCGCCACCATGCCTGTTATGACAGCGAATGTAAGCACGATCGAAATGGACACCCGTTTCAGAATTGGCCTTGCCTCTCTCCGGTGCGGTCAGACGACTATTGACGGGCAATGTGGCGAAACTGAGCCGGGACAACCCTCGATTGTCTCCTTAGCACCGACCGAATACCACCTCCAATAGAGGCGATATTGTAGCATTTTCCATCAGTAATAGTGAATTGAATAATGACCGTTTAATTTCAATAAGTTATGGGAATAACAATGCTGCGTGACCCTGTCCTGCCAGTAACGTACCTATGACATATTAACGCATTGATATTGCAAACATATTTCTGAAAAGGTATGAGTAATGACAGAAATGATACATTAAGTGTCTTCGGTTTCCATCTCCTTCATCTTCATATCCCAGTAGGTCTTTGGCTTCATCAATGGCTTGATGTCTGGCACCTTGCCACCGGTAGCGGCAGACATAACGTCAACGAGAGCGGTCTCCATCTGTTGGATCAGTCTGTTGCTGTGAGCATGATCGATGACGAAAGAATCATGCACACATAGGACCGGTATCCCGTCTTTCAGAAAATGGTAGATGACCTTCTCGGCGATATCGGCATCGATGCGTTGCAGCCGCACCCCTGCGCCTGAGTAGAAGTGCTTGGCTATGGGGGCGTGTCTCTCGGCAAAGGCTTCGATCAAGTCGGATACGTCAAAATCCACCCAGCCGTACTCATCCGGATCGAAGTTGGTCTCCTTCTTCACGGCAGCAATAGCCGGTTTCTTGCCCTTGGCATTGATTGCCACGAGCAGGATGAGTTTCAGAAGAGTCCGCATCCTCTCAGAGGCTTCATAACCATCGAGTTTGTAAGGGTCTATTCCGTCCTTCTTCCAGTAGTCGATCCCTTCCTGGGCGTAGAGGATGACGATGTGGAGGCCGGAGTAATCGATCTCAGTAGCACCTTCCTTGCCGCCATTGAAGGAGATGCGCACCCTCCAATCGCTGCCGATCCGTTGCCACCAGCCACCGTAGAACCGTCCACCTTCATCCCATGATCCATTGTTGAAGATGCGACGGACGAATTTGTCCCTGAAATCCAGCTTGATCGTATCTGTGCCGGCCTTGTTGGGGACTCCCTCTGATGGTGCATCGAGCAGGGCAAGCTCTGTGGTGGCTAGGAGAGCGTTGTAATCCTTGACCTTCTTTCGCATCCGCTGAACTAGTCGATTGTCCTGGTAGTCGATGTCCTTGTTCCGCCCCTTCGCGTCTCGCTCCCGGAGAATGATCGTTTCGGCCTTGCCGTAATGAACAATGGCATCCCTGGGGATGTCCCGGAGAAACGCAATCAGCGTATCCGTGGCGCGCATCCTTGACAGGTGGGACGAATAGAATCCCCCGGTCCTGTCATGATGCCCCTTGTGGTGTTCAATGAAATCGGCAGCCCGGAGCGCGTCTACCACATCAACCAACAGGTGCGTGAGACGGAGCATGTTGTACCGGTCAGGAATTCGCGAGTTCTCGGTTCTGTCCCTGCTGAAGGCGACATATCGCTCTGGGTCTGCCAGCCAGACGGCGTAGAGGTTCAGGACAATGACCTTGAGGTGCTTCTTCCAGAGCGTCTTGTTGCCGCTGAAGCCATCAGCGTTCGCCAAAACTTCGTAGATTTCCCTGACGGCGGCATCTACCGCAGGATCAGTTGACCAGAGGTGCCGGTTCAGGTGCCGTGAATTGCTCAGTGCGATGGCTTTGGCTTGTTTGTCGTTAGCGTCCATCGATCCATCCCATCGGCACGAAATCCGATTGTTCCGTTGCCATCAGATAGCCCTCAGGAGCCCGTTTAAGCGTGCCTGGGAGTCGTCCCGCCATTGCAGGCCCTTAACCCACCCCTAAACACCTAACGTCCTCCTGAGCCCGAAATAAGGCGATCAATAAGGGTCCGGCCTCGGGGGTTGAAAGAACACCTCGTTCTCATCGCCATACAACAGGTTGAGCAGATTGTCCTCCGAGCCAATGGGGTTCTCGTAGAAAGTTCCATTGATCTCCACTGGCATGGAGAGGGAAAGCCTCGCGGAGACCTTCTCATATTGCTCCCGTAAGCGTGTCATGGAGATTTGCGTGTAATCCGCCGTGACGCTGGACACATGGTTGAGCATCCGCGCTTGGCTCAGGACACCAATATCCAGTTCCTCGACAAGCGTAGAAAAGGTCCGCCTCAGATCATGGATCATCACCTGTTTGATCTCGGCAAACTCACAAAGGGCCTCTAGCGTCTTACGAACATCGGTGATTGGTCCTGTGCCGTTCCGATTGGGAAAGACGTAGGTTAGGGCGGCGTTGCCGCTCAGTGCCTTGTTGAGCTTCCCGACGTTGGATCTCCTCATCTGAAACATCGCTTTCATAAGCTTGGTCATGGGAACGGTATGGTCCCGGCGGTTTTTCGTGTCCTTCGCCGTGAACGTTTCCCGCTTTAGATCAACATCGTCCCATCGCAGGCTCATCGCTTCCTGTCTGCGGATTCCCGACACGAGCAGCAGCAGGAGCACATCCCTGGCGGTCTCGTAGTTCTTCTTCGCCTGCTTCGGCTCATGTGCTACGAGAGACCATACAAATCGCCCGAGATCAGTGTCCTCCGTGGAGATCGAGCCCGAGCGCTTTCGCTTCTTGAAACGACCCGTGCGGTTCACGAGATGGCAGGGGTTGGCATCCACCAGTTCCAGGGCGATGGCATACTCAAACAGGCGATGAAGGGTGCGGAAAGCTGTATCGGTGCCGGTGGGCGTGTTCGATCCCTTGTTGTACCAAGCCCTGATTTCGTGCCGGTCGATCTCCGCAGGCGTCTTGGTCATGAACTTCTTTAGCGGCCCCTTCCTGTGCCGTTCGAGAAGGTTCTTGTAGCTCTCCTTGAACTCCATCCCTCTTGGGGAGGCGAGCAGATCATCCAGTACGTCGGAGAGGGTTTGCGTGGGGGCCTTCGCTTTGGCCAATGACTTGCCGTCAATCAGATCAATGGCGATCCGCTCGGCCTCGCTCAACAGCATGGCATCGATGCGCCCAATGGCTTTGTTGATGAGCCGACCATTGACCATGCGGCGAAGGTGCCACGAACCGCTGCGAGGCTTGAGACCCCTCACGGAAGGTGTTGAGACGGTGGCTCTTTGGGGCACGAGAAACCTGGTTCAAATCTGATACAGAAACGTGCCAGAAGTAGAGCATTTATTCAATTTTGATACAATGGAAAACCGCAGAACTCTGGGATATTTCCGAAAAACCGTAGCTTGGGAAGCTTTCGTTCTACCATTGAACTACGCCCGCGTGCGGTCGAGTCTATCGGCCGCCGCCGAGCGGTGCAAGGCCACCACGGGGCTCCTCGGGGCCCCATGGGCCGATTGCGGCCAGAACACGGTTTTTTCATTTTGTGTGAACGCCACCAAGGGCTAAGTAAGCGCGGTGTCGCAGGCGCCAGTTGGACCGCCTGCGCAGAGGGCGAAGAACCGAGGGAAGACATGACCAACAGCCCGCTGGTACGGCTGCCGAGCCTGGACCCGTCCAAGTTCCGGGACCCCGACGTCACCGCCAAGGGCGAGCAACGGGCGGTGGTGGCGCTGACCCGGTTGCGGACCCTGTGGTTCAACACCGGCAGCCTGTGCAACATCACCTGCCACAACTGCTACATGGATTCGAGCCCGACCAACGACAGCCTGGCCTACCTCACGGCCGACGAGGTGAGCCGGTACCTGGACGAGGTCGCGGCCGAGGGCCTGCCGGTGGAGGAAGTGGGGTTCACCGGGGGAGAACCCTTCATGAACCGCGCCCTGCCGGCCATGCTGGCGGACGCGCTGGGACGCGGCTACCGGGCGCTGGTGCTGACCAATGCCATGAAGCCCATGCACCACCGCCAGTCCGACCTGCTGGCGCTGAAGAAGACGTATGGCCCGGCCCTGTGCCTGCGGGTGTCCATCGACCACTACACGCCGGAGAAGCACGAGGCCGTGCGCGGCGAAGACACCTGGGAGCCGATGATCGACGGGCTGCGCTGGCTGGCGGAGAACGGGTTCCACATCACCGTGGCCGGCCGCACCCTGTGGGACGAATCCGACGCCGAGGCGCGGCGCGGCTATCGGGCGCTGTTCGCCCGCGAGGCCATCCCGGTGGACGCCGACAACCCGGCCACCCTGGTCCTGTTCCCGGAGATGGACGCCGCCCTCGACGTGCCCGAGATCACTGTCCACTGCTGGGACATCCTGGGCGTGGCGCCGGAGACCATGATGTGCGCCACCTCGCGCATGGTCATCAAGCGCAAGGGCGCGGGCGGCCCGGTGGTGGTCCCGTGCACCCTGCTCCCCTACGACCCCGCCTTCGAACTGGGCGAGTCGCTCTCGGGCTCCTCCGAGACGGTCAAGCTCAACCACCCTCACTGCGCCAAGTTCTGCGTCCTCGGCGGCGGCGCCTGCTCCATCGACCCCGGCGAGCCCGAGTGACGAATACCTCGGTCGTAATGAAACGCAGGGGTCGCTGAGGGCACGCGGAGGTCGCAGCGAAAAACAAAGCGCCGCGAAGCGGCGCAGGAATCCTCCTCCGCGTCCTCTGCGTCACCCCCGCGACCTCCGCGTTTTTTCACCGCACCAAACGCCGGGGCAGTGAGTCAATAGGGTCGGGGGCCGCCGGTGGCCCAGTCGAGAAGCTCCACCGAGTGCACCACGGGGCGCGACGTGGCGGCAGCGATGTGGACGATGCAGCCGATGTTGCCGGCGGCGATGACGTCGGCGCCGGTGGCCTCCAGGTGGCCTACCTTGCGTGCCTGCAGGCGCTGGGCCAGGTCCGGCTGCAGCAGGTTGTAGGTGCCGGCCGAACCGCAGCAGATATGGGATTCGGCCGGCATGTGGACGGCGAAGCCGGCGTCCGCCAGCAGCCCCTTGGGCCCGTCGCCCAGGCGCATCCCGTGCTGGGCCGAGCAGGCGGCGTGGTAGGCCACGCTGGGCCGGCCGTCGGCGGGCCCCGCATCGACGCCCAGCTCGGCCAGGACCTCGCTCACGTCCCGCGCCGCCGCCGCCATGCGCGCCGCCGGCTCGGCCCACTCGGGGTCGTCGCGCAGCATGTGGCCGTAGTCGCGGACCGTGACGCCGCAGCCGGTGGCGTTGATGACCACCGCGTCCAGGCCGCCGTCGGCCTCGACCCGGGTCCACGCCGCCACGTTGGCGCGGGCCGCGGCGCGGGCGTCGTCGTCGCGCCCCATGTGGTGGACGACGGCGCCGCAGCAGCCGCCGCCTTCCGGCACCACCACCTCGCAGCCGTGGCGGGTCAGCACCCGCACCGTGGCCTCGTTGATGGACGGGCGCAGCACCGTCTGGGCGCAGCCGGTCATCAGGGCCACCCGCTTGCGGCGCGGGCCCTGGGCCGGAATTACCTGGGGCCGGTCCACCGCCGCCGGGCCGATGCGCCCGGCCGGCGCCATGCCCGCCATGCCCTTCAAGCGCCCCGGCATCAGGCGGGCGAAGGGCCGCCCGAGCCGTCCGGCCAGCACCGCCAGTCGGAACAGCCCGGGGCGCGGCACCACGGCGGCGAGCAGGGCCATCAGGGCGCGTTCCGGCCAGGGCCGGCGATAGGTGTCGTTCACCCGCACCCGGGCGTGGTCGACCAAATGCCCGTAGTCGACCCCCGACGGACAGGTGGTCATGCACGACATGCACGACGTGCAGCGGTCCAGGTGGCGGGCCACCTTGTCGGAGGCCGGCTTGCCGGTCTCCAGCAGGTCCTTGATCAGGTAGATGCGGCCGCGGGGGCTGTCCAGCTCGTCGCCCAGCAGCACGTAGGTGGGGCAGGTGGCGGTGCAGAATCCGCAGTGCACGCAGGTGCGCAGGATGGAGTCCGCCTCCCGGATATGGGGGTCGGCGAGCTGATCAGCGGTGAAGCGGGTCTGCACGTGACGGCCCCTTCCCTTACAGGTCTGCGTACATGCGGCCGCGGTTGAGCACGCGGGCCGGGTCGAAAGCGTCCTTGACCCGCGCCGACAGGGCCGCCAGGGGCGGCGGCGGCGGCTCGAATACCGGCACGGCGGCGCGCACCTGGGCGGGGGCGCGGATCAGGGTCGCGTGGCCGTTGCCGCCCACCGCCCGGCGGACGATGTCGTGGGCGGCGTCGGGGCGCGGCGGCAGGGCCAGCCAGACCAGCCCCCCGCCCCAGTCGTAGTAGACCTCGGCCTCGGTGGCGCCGGCGACGACGGTGGCGATGCGGACGCCCTCCGACGGCGGCACCGAAACCCGCCACACCTGGACGTCGTCCTCGAACAGCAGCAGGGTCCCATCGCGGATCTCCCGCCACAGGGCCTGCGACGGCGCGGTGTCCAGCTCGGCCAACTCGCCGTGCCGGCCGAGCAGGGCGGCCAGGGCGGCGGCGCGGGCCGCCACCGAGGGCGCCGGACCCTCGACCCGGATCGCCGTCACGGCGCCGCCGGCGCCGGCCACGGCCCCGACCCGCGAATGGCGGGCGACGGCCGCCGGCAGGTGGGCGGCCCCGGTCACGTCGTGGGCGCTGCCCAGAGCCTCGGTCATGGCGTGGACGGCCTCCCGGTCGTCGGCGCCCAGCACCAGCACGGTCACGGTCTCCTCCGGGGCGGGAAGGACCTTCAACGTGATGTCGGTCATCACCGCCAGGGTGCCCATGGAGCCGGCGATGAGCTTGCCCAGGTCGAAGCCGGTGACGTTCTTGACCACCCGGCCGCCGGCCTTGAACACCTCGCCCCGGCCGCTGATGGCGCGGAAGCCGAGCAGGTGGTCGCGCACGCCGCCCGAGTGGATGCGGCGCGGCCCGGCCAGTCCGGCCGCCACGGCGCCGCCCAGGGTGCCGCCAGCGCCGCCCAGCAGCGGGCCCGTGTCCACCGGCTCGAAGGCCAGGTGCTGGCGGTACTCGCTGAGCGCCGCCTCCACCTCCGACAGCGGCGTCGCCGCGGCGGCGCTCAGCACCAGCTCCGCCGGCTCGTACTGACCCACGCCCGACAGCGCCGACACGTCCAGGCGAAATCCGGCCCCGGGGGGACGGCCCAGGGCGTCGCGGCTGCCACCGCCGACCACGTCCATGGGCTGCTCCTCGGCGGCCGCCCAGGCCACCACCTCGGCCAGCTGCTCCTCGTCCTGGGGCTTGAGGGTTTCGGTCATGGGCGGGGAACCGGCGACAACGGGAAGGACCTCGAAGACAGGGGAACGACTCAGCGCAGGTCAGGGTCGACCGCGGTCATCCCCCTTCCGTCATTGCCGGGCTTGACCCACGGCTGTCCGGTTCGGCAAAACCGGTGGTGTCCCTGCGAGGTCGAACAAGCAGAAGTCGTCATGC
>JANQFP010000191.1 GCA_028277795.1 Rhodospirillales bacterium | reverse complement strand
TCGAGCCGCTTGCCCGATGGCCCCGCATCGCGCGGCGCGGCTCTCCTGCCCTGGCGGCGGGACGGCACCGCGCAGACCATGGTGGATGTGAGAAATGCGGGCTAAGCGGGCCCGAGACGTCCCCGAGCGATCGACGGCCATTGGATCCCATCGTCCACGCCAAGGGTGAGGCCAAATCCGACACACCTCCGGCAGCGGACATGGCGCAGACTCCGGCCCGCCCGCGCGCGCGAGCAAGTTCTCAGTCAGTCTCCGGTGATGAGGGACCGCCCGATCGGACTGCTTCGAGCGGCGCGTCGGCCCGACACCCGCCGTCGCGCCCGTCACGCCTCGGCAGGCGCCTCGGCGTCGTGGACGGCGATGCCGGCCAGCCAGGCCTTGGCGAAGACCTCGAGGCAGACGTTGGAGTTGGCCGCCACCTCGAAGGTCAGGGTCACCGTGCGGTCGGCGAACTTGGCCAGGTCGATGTCCGTGCGCTCGGTCCACTCGGCCTCGGCGTAGTCCATGCCGACCACCGACACCTCGTCCACCGGCACCCCGTCCACCAGGACCGTGAACCCGGCCGTGGTCATGGGGTTGACGGCGGCCCGCAGGTCGAGGCGGCGGGCATAGCGCAACACCGGCCGCAGCCCGAGGGTCATCTCGCGGGACACCCAGCGCACCGCGTTGCCGGTGGCGCAGTCGATGCCCGACGACGCGTAGCCGTGGAGCTGGGGGCCGCCCTGCGAGGCCTGCGGGTCGGCGGCCAGGCGTTGCCAGCCGTCGCCCTCCCAGCCCGAGCCGGCCAGGGACCCGTCGTCGGCCGTCGGCCCGGCCGCGGCACCACCGCCGGCGCCGGCGCCGGCGGCCATGCCGGCGATCTCCAGGGACTTGGCGACGATGGAGGAGACGTCCACGCCGCCCTTGGCGGCCCCCGCCCCCTGGCCGGCCAGCTCAAGGGACTTGGCGACGATGGCGGCCACGTCGATGCCCGGCGCCCCGCCGCTTCGCGCCCGCCCGGAACCGTGGTCCCGCCGGGGCTCTTCGCGCGGTTCCTCACGGGGCTCGTCGCGGGGCGGCGCCTGCTCCCGCTCGGCGCCGCCGGCCCGGTCCACCAGGATGACGCCGGTGCCGGCGCCCGCGTCGGGGCGCGGCGGCGGGGCCTCCCGGGCCGGCCGGGGCTCGGCGGCGGCCTCGAACCGGGTGTCCGTCAGGCCCCAGAACGCGGCGATGTGGTGGGCCGACGACAGGCCCATGGCGTGGATGTAGGGGGCCGCGTTGCCGCAGCCGTCGGGACCGTCGGGGTCCACCGGCTGGCCGTGGCCCATGCCGGCGACCGTGTAGGACTCGACCAGGGCCGCGCCGTCGGGGCCGTGCCACACCCGGTGGCGGTGGCCGCCGTCCACGGTCCGCTCCGCCGCCGGCGTCGCCGGCAGGCCGTGGACGTCGGTCCACTGCTTGACGACCTCGTCGGCGTTGAGGGGCTTGACCGCCGAATCCTCGGTGCCGTGCCACACCGAGACCCTGGGCCACGGCCCCCGGTGGGGCGACGCGGCCCGCACCAGGCCGCCCCACTCGGCCGCCGGGCGGCTCTTGCCCTGGAAGATGACCTCGAAGGCCTCCTGCAGGCCGTCGGCGCACTTGTAGGGCACCGCGGCGACGATGGCGCCGCCGGCGAACACGTCCGGATAGGTGGCCAGCATCACCGACGTCATGGCGCCGCCCGCCGACAGCCCGGTGACGTAGACCCGGCCGGCGTCGAGCCCGTGGTCGGCCACCATGCGGTCCACCATCTGGCGGATGGACAGGGCCTCGCCGTTGCCGCGTCCGTTGTCCTCGCCCCGGAACCAGTTGAAGCAGCGCAGCGGGTTGTTGGTGCGGCTCTGCTGGGGCAGCAGGACGGCGAAGCCGTGGCGGTCGGCCAGGGTCGTCCAGCCGGTGCCGTAGTCGTAGGAGGCCGCCGTCTGGGTGCAGCCGTGCAGCACCACCACCAGCGGCGCGCCGGCGGGCAGGCCGGGCGGCACGTAGGTCAGCATGTGCAGGTTGCCGGGATTGGAGCCGAAGGCGGCGACCTCGGTCAGGCGGCTCGGGCGGGCCTCGATCTTGTCGGCCGCGGTCTGGGCCGCCTCGGCGAAGGCCAGGAACTTCTCCCACGCCGGGCGGTGGCGGCGGCTGCGCGCCAGGTCGGCCAGCTTGGCGATCTTCTTTCCGATGCGGATCACGGGTTGTTTCCTTTCTTTTTCGGGGGATGTGAGGACTCCGATGTCGACGAGCTTGCCCGCCGGCAGGAACACGGTATGGAACAGGCCCGGGTCGGGCAGGCCGCCGCGGTCCGGGTCGAGCCAGGCCGGCGGCCGGGCCCCGGGCGCCAGCTCGTAGCGCCGGGTGACCACGGCGCGGCGGCCGGCCGACCACGATGCCAGCTGCACGGCGGCGACCGGGAACCCGCGGCTCACCCAGACGCCGAACAGCCCGCGCGCCAGGGCGCCGCGGGCGGCCTCGTCCCGCGCCAGGTCGATCAGCCGCGCCAGGGCCTCGCCGAACGGCGCGCCGGCGGGCAGCAACGGCGGGTCCGCCTCGGCGTCTTCCGCCTCCGATCGGCCGGGCCGGCCGACGACCACCCCGGGCGCAACCGCACCCGCCGCTGCGACGGGCTCCAGGGCCCGGTAGCAGCGGATGGCGTCGACGGTCTGCGCCTGCTGGGGCGCCGCCATGGCGCCGATCAGCAGATCGGCGGCGTAGCCGGGGGTGGCCGGCGGCGCCCCGGGGCCGCGGCGCCCCGGCGGGATCAGCCCGTCGGTGACCATCAGGGTGACCCGGAACCTGAGGTCGCGGCGCGACAGGCCGAGGATTTCGGCCAGCCGCTCGCTGAACTCGGTGCGGCGCATCCCTTGCATCATGGGCCGACCGTAGCACGGGCCAACGGAGATTCCCAGACGTTTTTTAGTAAGTGACAGAAACTATTTTTCTTGCGGCCAGAACGCCGTTATACCGCCGCGCCAATGACATGACCCTCCGGGCCATGTCATGCAAAGGCGGTGGCGCTCAAACGCCGCGCGGGCTTTCCGGCGCGCAATGACGGCGCTTCGCGAGTCGGGTCAAAGGCGCACCGGTATGACACCGGTGGCCGGGCGGCGACCTGCCACAGACGACTCTGTCGACAGCGGGCGCACACGCCCCGCCTTAGGGGTGGAAGAGGTCGGTCCGGGATCGCTATGCCCGCACCGGGCCCAGGTGCCGGGCCGCCACCAGCGGCAGGGAGACGTAAAGCCGCGCCAGGTCCATGTTGGAGAGATGGGTGGTGAAGTGGCGCGAGAACGGGGGCACCAGGGCGCGGAAGCCCCACTCGACGGCCAGCCGCTTGAGGAACGACGAGGCCAGCACCGTGTCCGGGCAGCAGTCCTCGGAGACGTCGGCGATGACCCCCTTCAGGGTCTGCAGCACCTTGCGATAGGCCATCAGGTCGCCGGCGAAGCGGGCGCGGGCCCGCATCACGGCCCCGTCCATGAGGCCCTGCAGCCACTCCAGGCTGGGCCACAGGTGGCCCCGCAGGCGGGCCAGGCTGTCGTCCACCACGCCGCGCAGGGCATCCGCATTGACGGCGCCGCCGGCCAGCTCGGTCACCGCGCGCGCGACCCGCTCCCGGTCCAGGGACGCAGCCCCGACCAGGACCTGCGACAAGCGCACCTGGTCCGCCTTGCCGAGGGTGCCGACCAGGCTCCAGTCGAGGATGGCCAGCCGTCCGTCGTCGGTGGCGAAAAGGTTCCCGGCGTGCGGGTCGGCGTGGAACCTGGTCACCTCGCCGAGGGACCACATGGGGCGCGCCAGCAGCGCCTCGGCGATCAGGGCGGCCAGCGCGCGGCGCTCCCGCGGCCCCCCGCGGTCCATGTCGGTGACCTTGCGGCCGTCCACCCGCTCCATGGCGGTCACCCGCGGGGTGGAGAACGGGTACACCTCCGGCACCAGGACCGACCGCATGCCCGCATAGGCGGTCCGCGCCGCGCGCAGGTGGGCCTGTTCGGTGTCCAGGCGCACCTCGTTGGCGAGCAGCGTCCGCACCTGGGCGAAGCTGTCCTCGTAGGCGATCTCGGGCAGGCCGTAGCGCCGGCAGCGCTCGTCGAGCAGGGCGCCGACGCCCTGCAGCAACCGCAATTCCTCGCCCAGCTTGTCCTCGATGCCCGGCTTCAGCACCTTGAACACCCCGCGCTCGCCGTCGGGCCCGCGGAAGGGGACGACCACCGACACGCTGGCCTCGGCCAGGGGCGGCCCGTCGAGGCGGACGCCGAGGGCCTCCAGGGGCCCGAGCTGGCGCCGCAGCTCGGCCCGGATCCCGGCCAGGCCAGCCTTCGGAGTCATGGATTCCAGGCTCTGCAGAAGGACCCGGAACTCGGGCGGCAGGCGGCGGTCCCGGGCCAGGACCTGACCCAGCTTGTGCAGGGCCGGGCAATGGCGGGCGATGGCGACTAGGCGCCGCTCGACGCCGGCGTCCGCCGGCAGGGCCGCCTGGTCGGCCAGGATGGCCAGGGTGCGGTCCGGCGACAGGTTCTCCAGGAAGTAGGTGAGCCCGTCGACCACGGCCGGCCGGTAGTGCTCCAGCTGCGGAGGCACCAGGGCGCCCAAGTCGAGCGTGTCACAGAATCCGGCCCAGTCCGACATACGGCACCCCCCATGGCACCGGCGTGAGACCCGCGGACCCGGCTGTTGGGTCCGCTTCCCGTCCGGCCTCCGCCGCCCGGTCGGCAGTTCCGGCGCCGCCCCTATAGCAAAGGACGGCCGGATTGTCAGGCAAAAACGCGCGAGGGCTTATAAACCACCGGTTGATGGCTCCCGGCCTTCGCCTGCCACGCCCTCACGCCGGGGATGCTGCCCAGACGTAGATCAGGGTCGGCAAGCGGTGGCCGGCGAAGACGTGGGTGCCGCGGGCGGCCAGGCGCCCGCCCAGGGCCTCGTAGAAATAGCGGCTGGGGTTGCCGTCCAGCACCTCGACGCACACGGACCCCAAGCCGGCCGCGGCGAGGCCTGCCGTGGCCGCGGTCCACAGGCGGCGGCCCAGGCCCTGGTTCTGGCGCTCCGGCAGCACGTAGAGCTCGTACACCTGGCCGGCCGCCCGGGTCCCCAGCCGCGCCGGGCCGTGGGTGGCGTAGCCGACCACCTGGCCCGGCCCGTCGGCGGCGACCACGATGCGCGCCCGTTCGGCGGAGGCCAGGCGGTGGCGCCACACCCGGGCCCGGCGGCCGGCGTCGAAGCCGTGCACCAGGACGCGCTCGGGCAGCAGGGTCGCGTAGGCGTCGCGCCACGCCTCGGCCTCCACCCGGGCCAGCGACCGGGCGTCGGCCCACGCCGCCGTCCGCACCTCCACGTCCATGGGGCACCTCCGCCGCCAGTCTAATGGCAGGCCGGCCCCGTGTGCAGGGTGCGGGCACATAACGCAGGGGTCGCGGGGGTGACGCAGAGGACGCCGAGGAAAGGGAATGCGCCGCGGAGCGGCGCGGGAATCCTCCTCAGCGTCCCCGGCGTCCTCCCCGCGCCCTCTGCGATGAATTGGCAGCAACCACACATCCGATCGCCCGCGCTCCCGTCGCGGCCTTGCGGCTTGGTCGCGTCCGCCGGCTGTGTCATCCTGGACCGGTGATGCGCGCCATCCCCGCCGGACGCCACAAGCTCACGCCTGAGCTGCTGCTCAGGGCCTACGCCTCGGGCATCTTCCCCATGGCCGAGAGCCGCGACGACCCCGTCATCTACTGGATCGACCCGGAGGTGCGCGGCGTGCTGCCGCTGCACGCCTTCCACGTACCGCGACGCTTGCGCAAGACGGTGCGCCGCAAGGTCTTCGAGGTGCGCTGCGACACCGCCTTCGAGCGGGTCATCCGCGCCTGCGCCGACACCCCGCGGGCCCAGCCGGACACCTGGATCAACGACGAGATCGCCGACGCCTACATCGAGCTCCACCGCCTGGGGTTCGCCCACAGCGTCGAGTGCTGGAGCAACGGGCGGCTGGTGGGCGGCCTCTATGGCGTCGCCCTGGGCGGCGTGTTCTGCGGCGAAAGCATGTTCTCCGAGGCCACCGACGCCAGCAAGGTGGCGCTGGTCCACCTGGTGGCGCGGCTGCGGCTGGGGCGGTTCGTCCTGCTCGATGTGCAGTTCGTCACCGACCACCTGCGCCGCTTCGGCGCCGTCGAGATCGCCGCCCGCGACTACCTGGAGCTGCTCGATGCGGCGCTGCAGGTGCAGGCCCAATTCTACTCCGAGGTCGCCGACGGTGACCTTGACTCGGCGCTGGCGCCGGTGTTGCGGCAGTCCACCACCCACACGTCGTAGACCGGGTGCTCCATGGCCGACAGGGCCGGGCTGGAGCGGAACATCCAGCCGCGGAACAGGCTCACCGCCGCCTCCCCCGGCCGCACCTCCCAGATGTCGAGGAAGGCGGCGCTCTCCGGCGTCTCCTCGGGCGGCCGCTTGTCGCAGGTGCGGGCGATGATCTCCAGGGTGCCGAAGCGCACCACCCGGCCCACCGGCGCCTCGATGGTGGACACCCGCGCCGTCACCTTGTCCATGGTCCCGAGCACCGCCACCTCGAAGGGGTCGGCCGCCGCCGGCGCGGACGCGAGGGCGGCGAAGGAGGCGGCGACAAAGGCCGCAAAAAGGAGGTCGGACCACGGCATGATGATCGGGCGAAGGACCAGGAGCGCGCCACGTTTGATCGTCGTCATCCCTTTTCCGTCATTGCCGGGCCTGACCCGGCAATCCATGGACCCCCGGGTCGAGCCCGGGGGTGACGGGAGGCGGGAAGCGGGTCCCGCCGATCCCGACCTGCTCCAGGGCTTCGCGTCCCCGGTATAGCAGGCGGCCGACGGCGCGGCCAAGCCCCGGTGGGATCATGACGCCGGCTTGTCGGCGGCGAAGCGCAGGCGCACGTAGTCGACGACCCAGCGGCCGTCGTCGTCCTTGAGGCGCGGCGCCAGGTCTGCCGCCACCTCGGCGAAGACGGCCGGGCGGTCGGCCTCGGGCACGGCGGCCAGGAAGCTGCCGGCGAAGGTCTCCAGCCAGCCGCCCAGGTCGCCGGGCAGCGGCGTCGGCCGCGGGATCAGGGCAATGGAGCGCACCCGGAATCCGGCCTCCTCGAGCCGGGTCCGGTACTCCCGGGTGTCGGGAAAGTACCAGGGGTCGGCGGCGGCGCCGTCGATGCCCCGGCGGTCCAGCGCCGCGACGAGAGCGCCGCCGACGGCCTGCACGTTGCCCGCCCCGCCCATCTCGCCGACGAAGCGGCCGGGCGATCTCAGGGCCCGGAAGACGCCGGCGACGACTTTCTCGGGGCGTCGCATCCAGTGCAGGGCGGCGTTGCTGAACACGGCGTCGAACTCGCCGGCGAAGGTGAGCGATTCGCCGTCCATGACCCGGGCGTCGAGGCCGCGCTCCCGCGCCGCCGCCACCTGGGCGGCGCTGGAATCGACGCCGACGACGTCGGCGCCGGCGGCGGCCAGTTGCTCGGTGAGGGCGCCGTCGCCGCACCCCAGGTCGAGGATGCGCTCGCCCGGACGGGGGTCGAGGAGGTCGAGCACGGCACCGCCCAGCTCGGCCACGAACCCGGCGTTGCGGGCGTACCGCTCCGGGTCCCAGTCCTGGCCGGCCGGTCCATCGGGATGCCGGGGCATGGGCGTCCCCTGCGCCTACGGCGCATCGAGCTTGGTCGGGCTCATCCCCCTTCCGTCATTGCCGGGCTTGACCCACGGCTGTCCGGTTCGGCAAAACCGGTGGTGTCCCTGCGAGGTCGAACAAGCAGAAGTCGTCATGC
>JANQFP010000164.1 GCA_028277795.1 Rhodospirillales bacterium | reverse complement strand
TCCCGCCGACAGGGTGCGTCGAGCCGCTTGCCCGATGGCCCCGCATCGCGCGGCGCGGTTCTCCTACCCTGTCGGCGGGACAACGCCGCGCAGACCATGGTGGATGTGAGAAATGCGGGTTAGTGGTCATCGGCTTCCCGCCCCCGATGATAACCGAGGAAGCGACCCTCCCCCGCGAGCTGAACGGCGATGAGGACGACCTGTCCCGCGTCCGCTCACGCCTGGTTCCAGGCCTTTTCTGACGGCTCTTCAGGCTGCCGGCTCGAGCGTCTGGATCTGCGCCAGTTCGTCGGCCATGGTGCGCTCGGCGTGATACAGGTCGTAGGCGCTCTGCATGTTCAGCCACAGGGTCGGGCCATTGCCGCAAAGCTTCCCCAGCTTCAACGCCATGGCCGGGCTGATGGGCTTCGGGTTCTCCTTGCGGATGATCCCGTGGAGATGGTTGCGCGAGCAGTGCAGGCGCCTCGCGGCCCCGGCGACCGAAAGCTTGAGGGCCGGCAACACGTCCTCCCGGAGGATGGCGCCGGGGTGGGTCGGCTCACGGGTCATCAGTGGTAATCCTCCATGTCCAGGACCGTCGGTCCGTTGTCCCATTTGAAGGTCAACCGCCAGTTCCCGGTGACGGTCAAGCTTTAGGTCCCTTTCCGGTTTCCGGACAATTCGTGAAACCGCCACCCGGGAACGTTCAGGTCGGCGGGCCGTTCGGCCGCTTGAAGGGCGTCCAGCATGCGAGCGATCTTCGCGGTGTCGCGGACGGGAAGCCGGGACCGGTTGCCGGTGCGGAAGAACCTCTTTAGCCCCTGATGTTTGAACGTCCCGATCACAATGTGTAATCTATAAGATTGCACTTCCGATATCAACCGGATGTAAGCAAATAGATTACGCTCTCCGGGTCGAGCATTCGGGCTTATTTGCTGACGGTATTCGCGGGCTCTGAGATTTCCGGTGCAAGCCGTTGGAAAATCTAAAAAAGTGGACTGACCCCACGCAGCCCGCCTTTCCCCACCATGAGTTCGAACTCCTGGACGGTCGAGTCCCCGTCCCGGTCGTTGCCCCGGTAGAGCTGGAAGTCGCTGGTCCGCCGGGGCCGGTTGACCGGAACCCCGGTGCCGTCCCAGGCGAACAGCAGGTCGGCGAAGGCGGCGCCGTCGAAGCGGGGCGACGGCCAGCGGTAGGCGTTGAAATGGAACTGCCCGCCGGTGCACGCCGCCACCACCCAGAAGAAGTCGGTCGACTTGAGTCGCATCCCGGCCGGCGCTTCGGCGTAGGCCCCCGATTCGGCGAGGGCCCGCTCCAGGTGCACCACGTGGGCGGCGGACAGGTCGGCGGCGGCGACGGTGCCGCGCCACGGGTTGAGCAGGTCGGAGATGCGGCCGATCTCCAGGCTCAGCAGGTTGGCCTCGCCGATGACCCGGACGTCCATGCGGGCGCCGGCGCCGTCCGCGTCGGCGACCAGGTCGTAGGTGCGCACCTGCTCGCTGTAGATGGCGTTGTAGACGAACCGGTGGCGGCGCGTCGCCCCCGGCTTGCAGGCGGCCCGCAGGTCGTCGGCGTTGAGGTAGCTGAACCAGCTGAACTTGCGGGCGATGGGGTTGTCGCTGCCGCGGTAGGCGCACCCCGCCACGACGGCCGCCAGCACGGTCACGACGAGTACCGACCGGAGGATGCGGACCGCGGCCGTCATGGTCCCTCCGCCGCCGGCCGGCGCTTGAGCATCAGGCGGGTCACGTCGTCGCGGTGCGGGCCGTCCCTGGCGAAGGCCTCGACGGCGGCGAACAGGGTGGCGGCCAGGGTCTCCGGGGATTGCTCCCGGTTGGCGGCCAGGCAGTCGGCCAGGCGGTCCTCGGAGAACTGCTCGCGCTCGTTGTCGCTGGCCTCCGTCACGCCATCGGTGACGCAGCACAGCACGTCGCCGGGGGCCAGGGCGACGGTGGCTTCGGCGTAGGGCAGGCCGGCGCGGACGCCGAGGACGACCCCGTGGCCGCCGAGCAGCGGCCGCACCGAACCGCCCCGGTCCGCCAGCAGGGGCGGCGGATGGCCGCCGTTGGAATAGGTCAACCGCCAAGCGGCGGTGTCGAGCACCCCATAGAAGACGGAGACGAACATGCCCGGGATGTTGTGGCCGCACAGCAGGTCGTTGACCCGGGCCAGGCATTGGGCCGGCGCCGCGCCGTCGCCGGCGGTGGCGCGGATCAGGGTGCGGGCCACGGCCATGAAGAACGCCGCCGGCACGCCCTTGCCGGAGACGTCGGCGATGGCCAGGCCCAGCCGTCCGGGCGCCAGCTCGAAGACGTCGTAGAAATCGCCGCCCATCTCGGCGGCCGGCACGGTGCGGGCGAACATCTCCAGGTCGCCGTCGCAGGGGAACCGGGTCGGCAGGATGCGCCGCTGGATCTCGCCGGCGATGTCCACCTCGCGGCGCAGGGCGGCCAGCTCCGCCTCGGTCCGCCACACCCGTCGCCGCTCCTGGGTCGCCCGGTGGACCCGGTCGATGGTGGCCCATAGGTCCTCGGCCAGGATGGGCTTGACCAGGAAGTCGGCGGCGCCTTCGTTGATGGCCCGGCGGATGCCCGACAGGTCGCGGCCCGCGGTCAGCGCGATGCGGGGGATGCGGAGGCGCACCGAGCCCAGGCGGCGGAACAGCCCCATGCCGCCGATGCGGTCGCTGTCGATGGCCACCATGGCGACGTCCAGGTCGGCGTCGTCGGCCATGATGCGCAGGGCCTCGGTATCGGTGGCGGCATAGACGAACCGGTGGTCCGCGACCTCGCCGTCGACCCCGGCGCGGTCGCAGACCGCTTCCGCGGTGCGGGGATCGTCGTCCACCACCAAGGTCTTGGGCACGGGCGAGTCCCCCCTGCGGCGCGGGCCGTCGCCATGAAGTTTAGTTGAGGACGGTCCGGCGACAAAGCCGCTTGCGCGTCTCCGCGCGCGGACGGCTCGTGTCGCTATCGGTTCCGCCGGCGCCATTCTGCGGGCGGCACGAAATCGCCCGCCCAGATGCCCCGCTTGTCGAGTCGTGCCCCGACCTCCGATGCGGCGTATCGTGCGGAGTAGGCGCTGTCGGCGATGGCCCATCCTCGGCGCACCAGCCAGCGATTCAGGTCCTCGCCAGCGGACCGGCACACGGCTACGACACGCCCATAGTGGTCCACGTCGCGCGGCTGGCAGGACACCGGCCGTCCCCGGACCTTGTCGGACAGCGCCCGTCGCGCCCTCTGGCCGCACCGGTAGTCACGGCCGCCCCCGTCCTGGCAGATCTGAGCGCGTTCCGGGGCGTCGATGCCGTGGAGCCGGATGCGCTGGCCGTGGATGTCGAGGGTATCGCCGTCGATCACGGCCGCCGGCCCGTCGATCGCGGAAGACGGCAGCGCCCGGCTTCGTGCCTGGGCCGACGGGTCCCATTCCGCCCAGGCGATGATTCCGACCACACCCGCAAGGGCGATGAGGCCAAAAGTGCGTCCGAAGGCGGTCCCGGTGCGCCGCGGGGGCCGACGGCCCGGGAAACGAATGACGGTCCGGCCGCTGTCCTTCGCCCAATGCCGGGAAGCGCGGGCACCGCCACCGGCCAGCTTCGACCGCGCGAGCCGAATGACCTGCATATGTCTATCCATAATGAAACGCGAAACAATGGAGAGACATATTATGAAGTGTAGAAATAAATATTCAAATAGAATTGTTTATTGTAAATTTATAAACAATAATAATCAAACAAAAGTTGTTTTTGACTAAATTTTATCTAAGTGAATTTTCGTGCGCGCTGGTTGCCGGCTTTAACGGCCACGGCCCTCCGCGCTTAAAAGAGAAACAGGCGACACCCGCAGACTGGAGTCCCGGCGCCTTCCGGATCGACTCAGTGGCAGGACAGGTCGCGCAGGGACTCGCTCACGTGGGCGTGGGCGTCGCCGAAGTCCAGACAGACGCTGCCGGTGATGCGGTTGATGCGGGCCTCGTAGATCACGTCGCCGGCGGACTGGGGCACGTACTCGAACAGGTTCACGTAGCCCCACACGGCGACCGGGATGAGGGCGATCACGGCGGCCCGCCACAGGACGGAAAACTCGACCAGGAGACGGCCACCGGTGGCGGAGCCGCCGAAGGCGCGGCCCGTGTCGACGTCGGCGGTGGCCGCTTGGCTCACACCGCCGCCCGTGTCGGCATGGCTCGCGACGGAATGCAACGGGCGTCGAGGCGGGCCCCGTCGTGCACGAACAGGATCTCGTAGCGCACTTCGCCTTCGATGCGGCCGCTGCGCATGATCTCCACCGAGACCGCGCGGACCACGCCGCGGACGCGGCCGCGGATGATGACGCTGCGGGCGGTCACGGTGCCGCGGACGGCGGCGCCCTCCAGGATGGTCACCCGGTCGCCGACCACGTCCCCGTCGACCTCGTCGGCGATCTCCAGATTCCGGTGGCGCGCCGCATCGGGGACCCGCCGCTGGACCGCCCTGCGTTGGGTGGTGATGGTGGTCACGATCCCCTTCCGTCAGTCGTGGGTGCCGGGCCGACGCCCCCCGGGTAGACCCCGCGTATTCATGGCGAGCCTAGGCCGATCTAGTAAAGAGTTCGTAAACGCCAGGGATGGCGTCCTAACTTGTTCGAATCGAGGAATTCCGTCCATTCTCACGGCGCCGCCTTGCTCCCTGTCGATGGGGCCGGACACCCCGTGCATTAGCTTTTCTTAATTTAAGCGTGGCCTAGACGGGGGCGACTTTGGTAAAACCGCGCTTGCAGGGGCGTGGCCCGGGGCCCGTTCCGACACCATTCAAATGGCGACGACTCTTTAATTTTCAATAGGTTTCAGGGGAATCCTCATGTCAACGTTGGTATCGCCGCATGGCTCGCGCGAACTCAATCCGCTCCTCATCCCGGAAGTGGAGCGCGGCGAGGAGATGGAGCGGGCGAAGACCCTCAAGCAGGTGCCCATGACCAGCCGCGAGACATCCGACGTCCTGATGATGGCCATGGCCGCCTACACCCCCATCGACGGCTTCATGGGCGCCGCGGACTGGCACGGGGTCTGCGCCGAGATGAAACTGTCCGACGGCCTGTTCTGGCCGATTCCGGTGACGCTCTCGGTGGAGAGGGCTTTGGCCGACACCATCAGCATCGAAGAGGAAGTTGCGCTGGTCGACCAGGAGTCCGGCGACATCATGGCGATCATGGAGGTGACCGAGAAGTACCTGCCGGAGAAGGAGTTCGAATGCTCCCACGTCTATAGGACCACCGACGCCGAGCATCCCGGCGTGCAGAAGGTGCTGGCCCAGGGCGACGTCAACCTGGGCGGCCGGGTCATGGCGCTGACCGAAGGCGACTATCCGGAGACCTACCCGGAGCTGTACGTGCGTCCGGCGGAGGCGCGGGCCCTGTTCTCGCAGAAGGGCTGGTCGCGGGTGGCGGCCTTCCAGACCCGGAACCCCATGCACCGCAGCCACGAGCACCTGGTCAAGATCGCCATCGAGGTCACCGACGGGGTGTTCATCCACCAGGTGCTGGGCAAGCTCAAGGCCGGCGACATTCCGGCCGACACCCGGACCAAGGCCATCCAGGCCATGATCGACAACTATTTCGTGCCCGGCACCGTGATCCAGGCGGGCTATCCCATCGAGATGCGCTACGCCGGTCCCCGCGAGGCCCTGTTCCACGCGCTGATCCGGCAGAACTTCGGCTGCTCCCACCTGATCGTCGGGCGCGACCATGCGGGGGTCGGCGACTACTACGGACCGTTCGACGCCCAGCACATCTTCGAGACCCTGTGGGACGACGCCCTGGAGACCCGGCCGCTGAACATCGACATCACCTTCTACTGCACGCGGTGCATGGGCATGGCCACGGCCAAGACCTGTCCCCACGGCAACGAGTACCGGGTCAGCATCTCGGGCACCCGGCAGCGGGAGATGCTGACCAACGGCGAGGCCATCCCCCCCGAGTTCAGCCGGCCCGAGGTGGTCGAGGTCCTGCAAGCGTACTATGCGGGCTTGAAATAGAGGACGGCCCGCAAGATCGCGCGGAGGAGGGGCCGCCCGCGGTCCCTTATTCCGTGGTACAGGTTCCCGAGCTCCAAGGAGGCCCGTCATGGGTCAGAGGCCAAAGCCACTTCCCTCCGACAGCGCCAGCCTGTATATTAATTTTTTTTAATATGAAGAATGGCATCGGGATCGTTCGCGGCGGCAGGTTCTCGCCGTGGCCGTCTCGACTTCAGATGAAGAGGTGATTCATGAGTGAGCAAAAAAAAATCCGACCCAAAGTCCCTGAGGGTCAGACGCGCTTCGTGACAACCCGCCAGAAAGAGCCCAATGAAAAGGGTTTCGTCGGGTACGAGACCATCTGGAAGCCGGTTCAAAAAGAGGTCGAATATACGACCCCGAAACGGCCGTAGATCCTCCGGCCGCGTGAACCTGGAGCGCGTTGGTCTCGGATTGACGCGTATCCGGCATTGACGACGTCGTTGGGGCGTTCCCCTGGGATGCATCGGGCGAGGAGTTGGCCGGGGTCGCCGCGACGGGCCCTTAGGCGGCTTCTCGAACCAGCGTCTCGGGCGTGCTGAAGACCTGCGCCATGGGGTTGAGGTCTGGGCCGTCGGAGGGGCGCAGCTCTTGGACGCGGATGAACGCGGATGGATGGACGCCGGGCGGCGCGACGCTGGACGGCCCATCGCGAGTTGACTTTTCCTGTATTCCGGAATAATATCCTAGATTGTTTGTGGCGAGCCGAGGCGTCCGGCGCCGTCGGAATCCGATGCTGACATCCGCTGACGGATGCCGACAAATGCTGACGATCCCTCGAGTCGGTGCCCGGGAATCCCCGTTGCTCGTCGGGTGGTTAGGCACGTTTTTCGGGGTGGGGCGTGTCGCAACAACGCCCTCGGGCCGGCACGGACTCTCCGGCCGGAGGCGCGCCGGCGGCAAGGCGTTGCCGTGGGCGGCGGCGAAAGGCAAGGCCGAGGTGGCGCGTCTGCTGATCGACGCCGGCGCGACGGAGTAGGGGCCTCACCGGGGCCGCCTGGGCCACCGAGGGGCCGTTGTCCGGCAGTCAGGCCGTCTCGGTGCCGACGGGGCGCAAAGCCGCTTCTCGGAACCCGTCGGGCGCGTTATCTTGTGTCCGCCCATCGGAGAGACCGCAGATCAAGAAACCTCTGATAGACCATTCTTCTCAACAGGGACCTGTCGGAAATGTCGGCCACTGCAGGTGACACTTCGAGTTCCATTTCTTCCGCGGTGCTTCGCTCCTTTAAAGACCGCGGCTTGAACAAGACCATCCACCTCATATTCAGGAATCTGGTAGTTGCTTATTTCGAGAACAGACTGAAGCGGTTTGATAGAATTCATGGAATCGAAACAAGTGCGAATATTCCTCTCGGCGAGCTAACAGTCGAAAGCGCGAACAAAGAACTTTGCAATGGATACTATCGCACGCCGTTTTTCGTTTTGCGCAGCTTTTTTTCGGTGTTGCCGGATGACAAGAGTGATTTCGTGTTCGTAGACATTGGTGCTGGCAAGGGCCCAATATTGTTTTTTGCAAGCGGTTATAACTTCAAGAAGATTATTGGCGTAGAGTTTGCAAGAGAATTATGTGAGGTTTGTATCGAAAACATAAAGAAATTCAGGAGCAAGAACCAATTGTGCCGCGACATCGAGTGCGTTGAGGTGGATGTTACAGAATTTGATTTTCCAAATGAAAACCTTGCAATATTCATGTTTGATCCGTTTCAGAGAGAAATCATGTTGAAATTAATGAAGAATCTGGAGGCGCATTTTAATAAGTATAAGAAGAAGATTTTCATTGCGTATTATGCGCCTCGGTACAGTGAAGTCTTGTCGGAGCAAAGCTTCCTGAAACAGATATCGCCGGAAAGTCCGCTTTTGTATTTGTCCGCTTATCCGGTTTGGCCGATGGGTGTGTTCGAAACGACGGATGCGTCCGACGCTTGAGTGGGCGGGTTCCCACCCGCACGGAATTGCCGGGGCACGGACTTCCCGGCGGGGCGTGCCTTGGTGGTGCCGAGGAACGGCCCGGAAAGGGTCTTCCGGACCGCTCGCGCGGGGCGGGAGAGGGGCCGACTTAGACGTTTGACAGGGCCCGGCGGTCCGAATATTAATGATTGGTAATATTCGGGCTTGCGGAAGTTCAGGAAGCGGTCAGGACCGGGGCTGGGGGCAACCGAACCGGCGTGTCCCCCGGGGGGAGTGTATTTCCGTCGCTTTCGAGGCTCGGTTTCGTCTGCGGAGCCAGGGGAATCGCTCCATGCCCACGTTCGTCCACACCGAGAAATGTGATGGCTGCACAGGCCGCGACGTCGCTGCCTGCGCGTACATCTGTCCGACCGACCTGATGGCGCTCGATACCGGGCGCATGAAGGCGTTCAACCAGGAACCGGAGCAGTGCTGGGAGTGCCAGTGCTGCGTCAAGGCGTGCCCGCGGCAGGCCATCGAAGTCCGCGCCTACCAGGATGTCGTCCCCATGGGCGGCGCCACCATCCCGCTGCGCACCGACCAGGCCATCGTGTGGACCATCAAGTTCCGCGACGGCGAGGTCAAGCGCTTCGAGTTCCCCGTCCGCACCACCCCGGTGGGGTCCATCGATCCCTATGCCGACAAGCCGGCCCCCGGCAGCCTGGACGACGAGCGTCTGTTCACCGAGGCCGGACAGAGCCTGCCGACCATCTGACCGGCCGGGCGCGCAAAGGATCGATCACGTTTTTCCAAACGGCGGGCCGCCCCGGGAGGCGGGAACCCGCCCGAGTTGGAGGAAGCCATCTGATGAGCGGCACGTTCGGCAACCCCGAGATCATCGACATCGAGACCGACATCCTGATCATCGGCGGCGGCATGGCGGCCTGCGGATGCGCGTACGAGGCCAGGCGCTGGGCCGGAGACGACCTCAAGATCACCCTGGTCGACAAGGCGGCCATGGACCGCTCGGGCGCCGTCGCCATGGGCCTGTCGGCCATCAACACCTACATGGGCGACAACGCGCCCGAGGACTACTGCCGCATGGTGTCGGCCGACCTCATGGGCATCACCCGCGACGACCTGGTCTACGACGTCGGCCGCCACGTGGACGGCACGGTGCATCTGTTCGAGGAATGGGGCCTGCCCATCTGGAAGGACAAGAGCACCGAGGGCGTGCCCCTCAAGGACGGCGGCAAGCCGGTCCGCTCCGGCAAGTGGCAGATCATGATCAACGGCGAGGGGTACAAGACCATCGTCTCCGAGGCCGCCAAGAAGGCCCTCGGCATCGAGAACATCATGGAGCGGGTGTTCATCGTCAGGCTGCTGCGCGACGCCAGCGAGGACAACCGCATCGCCGGCGCCGTCGGCCTGTCGGTGCGCGAGCACAAGCTCTACGTCTTCAAGGCCAACGCCGTCCTCAACGTGGCCGGCGGGGCGGTGAACATCTTCCGCCCGCGGTCCATGGGCGAGGGCATGGGCCGCACCTGGTATCCGGTGTGGAACGCCGGCTCCACCTACGCCATGGCGGCCGAGGTGGGCGCCGAGCTGACCATGATGGAGAACCGCTTCGTGCCGGCCCGCTTCAAGGACGGCTACGGGCCCGTCGGCGCCTGGTTCCTGCTCTTCAAGTCCAAGGCCAGCAACGCCTACGGCGAGAACTACCTGGTCAAGAACGCCGACATGCTCAAGGATTTCGCGCCCTACGACGCGGCATTCCCCACCTGTCTGCGCAACCACGCCATGCTCAAGGAGCTGAAGGACGGCAACGGCCCCATCTTCATGGACACCCCGAGCGCCATGGCCAAGCTCGCCGAGACCATGACGCCGAGTGAGATCGAGCACCTCGAGGCCGAAGCGTGGGAGGACTTCCTCGACATGTGCATCGGCCAAGCCGGCGTGTGGGCGGGCATGAACGTGCGCCCCGAGGAGACCATGTCCGAGCTGATGCCCACCGAGCCCTACCTGCTCGGCTCGCATTCCGGCTGTTGCGGCATCTGGGTGTCGGGTCCCGAGGACATCGCGCCCGCCGAGTGGCGGTGGGGCTACAACCGGATGACCACGGTCAAGGGGCTGTTCACCGCCGGCGACGGCGTCGGTGCCTCGGGCCACAAGTTCTCGTCCGGCTCCCACACCGAGGGCCGCATCGCCGGCAAGGCCATGGTCAAATTCGTTCGCGATAACAAGGACTTCAAGCCGACCCTGAAGGCCGACGTCAAGGAAATCGCCGAGGAGATCTACCGGCCGGTCCGCAACTACTTCGAGCACAAGGACAAGACCACGGCCGAGGATGTGAACCCCTACTACATCACGCCGAAGATGTTCCAGATGCGCCTGCAGAAGTACATGGACGAGTACGTGGCCGGCGTGGCGACCTACTACCAGACCAACGCCAAGATGCTGGAGATCGGCCTCCGGCACCTCGCTTGGCTCCACGAGGACAGCAGGAACCTCCGCGCCAAGGACCTGCACGAGCTGATGCGGGCGTGGGAGAACTACCACCGCATGTGGGCTGCCGAAGCGCACCTGCGCCACATCATGTTCCGCGAGGAGACCCGGTATCCGGGCTTCTACTACCGCACCGACTTCCCGGGCCTCGACGAGGCCGAATGGAAGTGCTTCGTCAACTCCCGCTACGATCCCGACACCGGCGAATGGACCCTCAAGAAGGTCCCGCACCGGGATCTGGTGGAGAAGCACTACGGTGGCGGCGGCCACTGACCGCATGACCGCGCCCCGGAGCGCTTAGGGCGCCGGGCGCGATCGGCGACCGACGGCTTTTTGGGGGGACGCCGCGGTTGGGGTGCCCCTCCGGCTTCCCGTCGTGCGACCGAGGGAGGGGTCATATGACGGACACCCAACGACCCAAGACGGACGTGGAAGTCGAGATCTTCGACGGCGTGCGGGCGCCGGACGGCTCGAGCCCGGTGGAGCCGGTGCGCCTAAAGGGGCAGGACAGGTTCAACTTCTCCTGCCACCGGGGCGTCTCGTGCTGGAACGCCTGCTGTCACGGCGCCGACGTGACGCTCTCGCCCTACGACATCCTGCGCCTGTGCCGGAACTTGGGCCTCCGGCCGCGGGAATTCCTGGAGCGCTACACGGTGCCCGCGGTGTGGGAGCGCGCCGACCTGCCGGTGGCCAAGCTCAAGATGGGCGGCGACGACGGGACGGGGCCCTGCGCCTTCGTCACCGAGGACGGCTGCACCGTCTACGAGGACCGCCCGGCCACCTGCCGCTACTACCCATTGGGCCTGGCCACGGTGAAGATGAAGGGCCACCAGACCGTCGAGGACTTCCATTTCCTGGTCAAGGAGGCCCACTGCCGCGGCCATGACGAGGACCATCGGCAGTCCATCGACCAGTTCCGCGCCGAGCAGGGCGTCGAGGCCTACGACCGGGTCAACCGGGGCTGGATGGACATCCTCATGAAAATGACCTCGTGGAGGACTGTGGGCGGGCCCTTCGGCAGGGACTTGGCGCCGCCGACCCGGAAGATGTTCTACATGGTGTCCACCGACGTGGATGCCCTGCGCCGGTTCGTGTTCGAGACAAGGTTCCTGGACATCTACGAGATCGATCCCGATGTGGTCGACCGCCTGAAGACCGACGACGAGGCCCTCCTGGCCCTCGGATTCGACTGGCTCAAGAACGTGCTGTTCAACGAGCGCACCATCACCATGAAGGAAGCGGTATTGCACGACGCCGTCGCCAAGGCCCGGGAGGACATGGGGGCCACCTGACTCGCCATCCCGGCGGAACGCCTGCACATACGGACGCTTGCGCTGCGCCGCCGCCGATGTCAGGCTTGCGCGCTCCGTGCAGCGCCCGGTGCGTCGGCGCCCGCGGGGGGCACGGACAGGGGGTCATGAGGGACAGCGTTTCCGGCACGCCCGCGGTGGTCGATGCGGCTGCGTTCAGCCAGGGACCGGTGATCGTCCTGCGGCGGTCGGCGGCCGACGGCTGGCCCATCGAGGCGGTGACGCCAAATGTCGAGGCGGTCTTCGGACGTACCGCCGTCGACCTGCTGGCCGGACCCGCCTCCTACGCCGATCTGGTCCACCCGGACGACCTGTCCAGGATCACCGAGGAAGCCCGCAATCATGCCGAATCGGGCATCGACCAGTTCCGCCACGGGGACTACCGCATCCGGCGGCCCGATGGATCGGTCCGCTGGCTGCAGGACTTCGTCCGCATCGTGCGCGACGGCAAGCAGCAGGTGGCGGCCTATGAGGGCTACGTCGTCGATGTCACCCCGCAGAAACGGGCCGAGACCGCCCTCAAGCGCAGCGAGAAGCGGTTCCGCGACCTCACCGAGACCAGTTCCGAGTGGTTCTGGGAAACCGATGCCGACCTCCGCTTCACCCGCGTCGCCGGCACGGCGCTCACGCGTACCGGCCTGGATGCCCGCGCCTTCGGCGGCAAGCGGCTGGAAGAGGTGTTCCGCACCGACACCGACGCTCCCGATTGGCGCCAGCACCAGGAGGCCTTGGCCGCCCGCAAGCCCTTCACTGGCTTCACCTTCGCCGTCACCGGGGCGGACGGCTCCATCCGCCACTACCGCATGGGCGGCAAGCCCGTGTTCGAGGCCGGGCGGCGGTTCCGCGGCTACCGGGGCACGGCCCGCGAGGTCACCGGCGAGGTCCGGCTGGCGGCCCGGGCGACCGCGGAGGCGGCCCTCGACCGCCTGCCCAACGGCGTCTTCATGGTGGACGCGGGCGCCCGCATCCTGTCCCTCAACGCGGCGGCGCGGCGAATCCTGGCCGAGCGTGACGGTCTCGCCGCGGACCGCCAAGGGGTGTGCCGCACCGAATCCCTGGACGAGGCCAAGGCCCTGCACAAGCTGGTCGCCGATGCCGCCCCCCGGGCCGACGGCACCTTGTCCAACCTGAGCGGCGCCATGACCGTCACCCGGCCGTCAGGGCGCCGCCCCTACTCGGTCCTGGTGGCGCCGATGGGGGCGAGCGGCTTCAGCGTCGGCGGCCGGCGCCCGGCGGCGGTGATCTTCGTCGGCGACGAGGATCAGCCGGCCCAGGTGCAGGCCGACGTGCTGGCCCAGTTCTACGGCCTCACCTCCACCGAGGCGCGGCTGGCCGCGGAGTTGGTGGGCGGCGACAAGTCCCTGGGCGAGATCGCCGACGAGTTCGGGGTGTCGCTCAATACCGTCAAGACCCACCTCAAGCAGGTCTACCGCAAGACCGAAACCAAGGGCCACTCCGATCTGGTGCGCCTGGTGCTGCGCGGGGCCGCGGGGGTCGGTGGCGGCCGTCCGGCGGGGGGCGACGGCGGCGGCACGGCCTGATCGGGCAGCCGCTTTTTTTCGGCTTTTTTCCGCTTTCTCACCCCGCGGGGTGAGGTTTCCGGCACCCGGGGTTCCTAGAATAGGGGATGCTGAAAGGCCGCGGCTCGGCGCGGCCGGTCGATTGGCGAGGGAGTTCACGGCATGGCGACGGAGACCGGTTCTTCGGCACAGTCAGGCTCTGGCGAGGCTTTGGTCGTCGAGGCGTCCGAGGGCACGGTCGCCCTTCCGGAGGGTTTGGGCTTCGCGACGGCGGAGTTCGTGCGGGACGGTTCCGACCTCCTGATGACGTGGCCCGACGGCACCCAGGTGGTGGTCGACGAGTACTTCGCCGGTGACGGTGCGCCGGCCCTGGTGACCTCCGAGGGCGGCCGACTGATGGGCGAGGTCGTGGATCGACTGGCCGGGCCGATGGCGCCGGGTCAGGTGGCGCAGGCCGGTCCCGTGGTGGGTGGTCGGCCCATCGGGACCGTGGAGCGCGTCGACGGCACGGTCGAGGTGATGCGGGCGGACGGCACGCGGGTCGAGCTGGAGGTTGGCTCGCCGGTGTTCGAGGGCGACGTGGTGGTGACCGGCGATGGCGGCGCGCTGGGCGTGGTGCTGGCCGACGAGACCACGTTCTCCATGGGCGAGAACGGGCGCATGGTCCTCGACGAGATGATCTACGACCCGGGCACGGAAGAGGGCTCGCTGTCGTTCTCCGTCATCGAGGGCGTGTTCACCTTCGTCAGCGGCCAGGTGGCCAAGACCGATCCGGAGGCGATGACCATCGAGACGCCGGTGGCGACCATCGGCATCCGCGGCACCCAGGTGGGTCTGGACCTGACCGACGGTCAGAACCTGCAGGTGGTGTTGATGGAGGAGGCCGACGGCTTCGTCGGCGAGGTCGTGGTGGTCAACGCGGGCGGCGCCGTGGTGATGAACCTGGCCAGCCAGTTCACCACGGTCGCCGGCGTCGAGAGCGCGCCGGCGGCGACCGGGATCATGGACGAAGGGACCATGGTCGAGACCTATGCCACCACCCTGCGCTACCTGCCCACGGACAACGCCAGCGCCAACGACTACGGGACCCAGGACGCGGCCGGCGACGACGAGGAGGACCTGAGCGACCTGGAGCTCGAGGAACTGGCCGACTTCGAGGTGGCGTCCGGCGCCGATGAAGAGACGGAGGTGGTCACCGAGCAGATCAACGTCCTGTTCGAGGACTTCCAGCAGGAGAACACGGTCAACGAGGAGGACCTGTTCGAGATCTTCGCGCTGGCCGAGGCCGAGGAGGAGGAGACCGAGGACTCGGGGTCGGACGACGACGGCGGCGACGACACGGTGGGCGACGACGACACGGGCGACACCGACGGGCCACTGGACATCGACCTCAGCGACTCCGACGAGTCGCAGGACATCACCGGGACGGACGGCGACGACCGCATCCTCACCGGCGGCGGCGCCGACGTGATCGACGGCGGCGAGGGTAACGACGTCATCGACACCGGTGGCGGCGACGACCTGGTGTTCGGCGGCGGCGGCGACGACGACCTGTCGGGCGGGGCCGGCGACGACACGCTGAGCGGCGGCGAGGGTGACGACACGCTGCGCGGCGGGGACGACGACGACACCCTGCTGGGCGAGGACGGCGACGACACCCTGCTGGGCGGCGAGGGCGACGACTTCCTGTTCGGCGGCGAGGGCGACGACGTGGTCTCCGGCGGCGGCGGCGACGACATCCTGGTCGGCGGCACGGGCGGCGGCGACGACACCTACATCGGCGGGACCGGCGAGGACACGGTCACCTACACCAGCGCCGGGCCCGGTCAGGGCATCTACGTCAACCTGGATGACGAGGACGTGACGGTGACCCTGGCCGACGGCACCCAGGTCACCCTGGCGGCGCAGACGGCGGTGGATGCGGACGGCGCGGAGCCGCTGATCGACACGGATACCCTGCTCGGCATCGAGAACATCACCACCGGCGATGGTGACGACGTCATCGTCGGCAGCGACGGCGACAACCTGATGGCGGCCGGCGCCGGCGACGACTACCTGGAAGGCGGTGCCGGCGACGACGCGCTGGCCGGCGGCGAGGGAACCGACACGGCGTTCTTCTCCGGCGGTCGTGACGAGTACACGGTGAGCGTGGACGGCGACACGGTCACGGTCATCCACAACGTCGAGTTCGAAGGCGAGGGCGGCTCGACCGGGACCGACACCCTGACCGGGGTCGAGATCCTCGAGTTCGGCGACGGCACCAAGGTTTTCGTCGGCGACAGCTCCGAGAACGTGATCGTCGGCGGCGAGGGTGACGACGTGATCATCGGGGCCGGCAGCGGCGACCAGCTGGACGGCGGCGCCGGAGCCGACGTGATCATCGGCAGCAGCGGCGACGACGTGATCACCGGCGGCGCCGGAGCCGACGCCATCACCGGCGGCTCGGGCACCGACACGGCCGTTTACAGCGGCAACATGGAAGATTACGAGATCAGCTACGCGGACGGCGTCCTGACTGTGCGCGACCTGCGTCCGGGCGCCGACGGCGTCGATTCCTTGGCCGACGTGGAGACCCTGCAGTTCGCCGACCAGACGGTGGAGGCCTCCTCGTTCGTGCCCGAAGAGGGCGAGACCATCGTCGGCACCTACCGCAGCGAGTTCCTGTCCGGCACCGGCGGTGACGACGACATCTCCGGGCGCGGTGGTCACGATGTGATCAGCGGTGGCGACGGCGACGACACCATCACCGGCGGCGACGGCTGGGACAACCTGATCGGCGGTGCCGGCGACGACACCTTCAAGGTGTCGGGCTCGGCCGACGACTACGACCGCTTCGACGGTGGCGCGGGCACCGACCGCATCGTCGGCAGCGAAGGCGACGACAGCATCGGCCTCAACCGCAGCTTCGATGCCGAGGATTCCATCGAGGAGATCGACGGCGGCGACGGCCACGACGTGGTGCGCGGCACCTGGGCCAGCGACACGCTGGATTTCAGCGGCACCAGGCTGACCGACATCGAGGAGATCCAGGGCGGCGGCGGCCACGACACCATCACCGGGACGTCGGAGAACGACGTCATCCGCGGTGGCGACGGCTGGGATGATCTGCGCGGCGGCGCCGGGGACGACACCTTCAAGGTGTCGGGGACCGGCGACGATTACGACCGCTACGACGGCGGCGAGGGCACCGACCGCATCGTCGGCAG